>CAMEZU010000033.1 GCA_945947925.1 uncultured Verrucomicrobiota bacterium | reverse complement strand
TCGCCATCCTCAATGTCTTCAAATTCCTGATAATCCAGAATTCCTGATAAACGAATACCGCCGCCGCTACGCGGTGAAGGACGGCGTCTTCACGGCCGAGCGCCGGCTTGCGGTCAATGCGGTCGAGTTCTCCCCGGCGGCGTACGAGGACCTGCGCGAGAACATCAAGCGGGTCGAGGCGACGGAGCGGAAGCGTCCCGTCTTCGGCAAGGACAACCTCGCCGGCGCGAACGTGCGCCTGCGGCACGTGGGCCGGGCCTACGCCTTCACCTCGCCGACGAGCTGGACGGCGACGAACACCGTCGTGAAGGAGATTCTCACCTACGACGGCAAGAAGAGCTCCTCGGAGCTGACGTTCAGCTACAACCCGACATGGGAGAAGATTGAACTCGTCTCGGCCGTCGTCTCCAACGCGAACGGCACCGTCGCGTCGGTGAGCGAGAAGGAGCGGAACGTCTTCGACTGCGGCTGGGCCTCTGCCGCGCCGCGCTATCCCGCCACGAAGCAGCTGATCGTGAACCTGCCGTCCGTCGAGGTCGGGAGCACCATCTCCTACACGACGGTGACGACCGTGACGAATGCGCCGGCCGCGTACTACGGAATCTTCTACCAGGATGTCTTCGAGCCGACGGACGAGATCGTGACGACGATCGACGGGAAGACGACGGTCATCCGGAATCCGAAACTGCGGAAGCAGGAGCCGATGCAGCCCGACGGACGGGTCTGGCGCGAGCGCGAGACCGTATCGAAGGGCGACTTCAAGACGGCGTCCGCCCGCCTCCTGCCGGCGACCAAGGTCGAGCCCATCGACGACTGGGAGGCCGTCACGGGGAAGCGCCTTCAGTCGCCTGAGGGGGAGGGTGAAGCCACCGCCGCGCTCCTCACGATCCGCAACTGGATGGCGAAGCACATCCGCGTCGCGGGCCCCTCGCTCTACGAGGTGCCGCTCGCGTTGCAGCTCACGGATCCGCGGACGGTGCTCAAGGAGCGCTATGCGACGCGGCTCGACTACATCCGCACGATGGCGGCGCTCCTCAAGGGAGCCGGGTATGACACGGACATCGTCTTCGCCTCGATGTCCGCGGCGAAGGAGAGTTGGATGGCGTGGGAAGACCTGCTGTCGCCCTGGCCGAACGAGCGTGCCTTCGCGTCCGCCCTCTGCCGGGTGCGCGTCAGGGAAGGCGGCTTCTGGGGCATCGGCGGGACGGTGAAGACGTATTTCATCGGGACGGAGAACGAATACACGCCGTTGGGGGCGACGCCGTACCGCAACTCGCTCTACCTCGATCCTCAGACGGCCGTCGTCGACGAGGAGGTGGTGGTGACGGTGCCGGACGAGGAGCTTGCGCCCAAGGGCGAGCGGAACTACACGATCAATATCCGTGAGAACGGCATGGCGGACATTGCGGTCGAGGAGCTGACGTGGGGTCCGGGCGTCGGCGGCTTCCGCAAGCAGTACACCGAGATGCTGCCGGAGGACCGCAAGCGCCACTACGAGGAGCTGCTGGGCGGGATCTCCCAGGCGGCGGACGCGACGCGGGACCTGATGACGGACGTCGAGTCGTATCCGGCGCGCCGCACCTTCGAGTGCGTGGTCCCGGACTATGCGACGGTGGAGGGGGACACGATCACGGTGTCTCTGCCCGAGATCGGCGCGCAGCTCGTGCCGCTCACGGGAAGCGTCCGCGAGGTACCGATCGCCTTCGCAACAACGGATCCGTTCAGCCTGCGTCTTGAAGTGACTTTCCCCGAAGGGTACACGGAGATCGAGCATCTGGCAAAGAACTTCACCGTTTGGGTGCCGTCGGCGAACTATGTCCGAGAGTACTACTTTAACACATTGCTTGACGAAAAGGGAACGCGATTGACCGTGTATCTTGACAGGTGTCGAGCGGAGGCTCGGGCCTCGAGTGCCGATAAGTCGTATTTTGAGTACCTGAAGTCGATGAACCGGCAAGCCACCTCGCGGGCGACGCGGACGGTCACGGTGCGCAGGGCGAAAAAATAAATTTCGGTTTATCTTTTTTCCCCTTGCATAGGGTGGGGGCGTTTTGATATACTACGCGCCATTCGTTTACCGAAAGGGAGTAAATCAATGGTTAAGATTCGTATGCGTCGCACCGGTTGCCGTAACCACGCGGCCTATCGTATTGTTGCGGCTGACGAGCGCAGCCCGCGCGACGGCAAGTTCCTCGAGATCCTCGGCTGGTACGATACCCAGCTCAAGGAGAACAACTTCAAGATTGACATCGAGCGCGTCGACTACTGGATGTCCAAGGGTGCGAAGCCGACGGAGACGGTCGCCTCGCTGATCCGCCGCGCGAAGAACCCGGCCCTCAAGCCGCACCACGCCGTCAAGTCGGCGAAGGCCGCCGAGAAGAAGGCCTAAGGAGGTAGATCATGGGTATCAAGATTCTCGATAAGATCAACGCCGAGCAGACCGCGAAGCTCGCGGAGAAGAAGTTCCCCGAGTTCAAGACGGGTGACATCGTCCGCGTTTCGATCAAGATCAAGGAAGGCGACAAGTACCGCGTCCAGGACTTCGAGGGCCGCGTGCTCGCGATTGACAACGGTCGCAACAACGTGACGGGCAACTTCACGGTCAGCCGCGAAAGCTACGGCGTCCGCGTTGAGAAGCTCTTCCCGTTCTCGAGCCCCTGGATTCAGGGCATCAAGCTCGTCAAGAAGAGCGCCACGTGGCGTACGAAGCTCTACACGGAGCGTACGTTCTGCTCGCACAAGGCGGTGCGCAAGCTCGTCAAGAAATAAGCCGAACGTCGGTGAATGAACCAAGGCCGACGCTTCCCGAAAGGAGGCGTCGGTTTTTGTTGCCGGACCTGTCCCTTAATTCTCAATGGTCCGCTTAACCGTGCCAATGAGAATTATGGTAGAATATCAATATGCTTCTAAAAATCGATGATTTGAGCGTTTCCTACCGCAATGACGAGGGGGAAGTGAATCCGGCGGCGGTGGACGTCAGCCTGACGCTTGACCGCGGGCAGGTGCTGGGCATTGTGGGCGAATCGGGCAGCGGGAAGAGCACGGTATCGATGAGCGTGGCGCGGCTGCTGCCGAGTCCGCCGGCCTTTTATCCGAAGGGGCGGATCCTCTTTGACGGGGTGGACATGCTGACGCTGCCGCTGCCGGAGCTCCGGCAGATCCGCGGCAAGCGCATCGGCGTCATCTTCCAGGATCCGATGGGCTCGCTCTCCCCGCTTCACCGGATCGGCGACCAGCTGGTGGAGACGATCCTGCTGCACGAGAAGATGACGAAGCAGGCGGCGCGGGCGATGGCGCTCGAGTGGCTCGGCAAGGTCGGCATTCCCGATCCGATGGTCCGCGCGCGGGCGTATCCGCACGAGCTCTCGGGCGGCATGCAGCAGCGCGTCATGATTGCGATGGGTCTTATGCTGGGTCCGGACCTCGTGATTGCGGACGAGCCCACGACGGCTCTGGACGTGACGATCCAGGCGCAGGTGCTGCGTCTTATGCGCGACCTGCACCAGGCCAATTCGGCGATTCTCCTCATCACCCACGACCTGGGCGTCGTCTCGCAGATGGCGACGAAGCTCGCCGTGATGAAGGACGGGCATGTCGTCGAGACGGCGGAGGATGCGGCGGCCTTCTTCGAGGCGCCGCAGCATCCGTATTCCCAGGATCTCATTCGCGAAGCGCGCAGGATGGAGTTGAAACGATGAAGCGCGTCGGGATCATCGGCGCGGGACGTTTCGGCCTGGCGCTCGCGGAGTCGCTGGCCAACGCCGGCTTGGAGGTCATTCTCATCGACCGCAACCGTCCGGCGATGCAGACGGCGAGCGAGTTCGCGACGGCGCTGCAAGGCGACGCGACGCAGCCGCACGTTCTCGAGGAGGCCGGCTTCGGCGAGTGCGACCTGGCGGTCGTGGCGATCGGCAGCAACATCGAGGCGTCGATGATGGTGACGGCGAACTGCAAGGAGCTCGGCATCACGAATGTCGTCGCGAAGGCGACGAGCGAGCTGCACGGTAAGATCCTCCGCCGCATCGGGGCGGACTCCGTGATCTATCCGGACCGCGACAGCGCGAACCGTCTGGCCCGGTCCATCGCCAATCACAACGTAATCGATTTCCTCGAGGTGTCGGATGGCTTTTCGATCGCCGAGATTGACGTTCCCTCGGGGATGGCCGACAAGTCCCTGGCCGAGAGCAACTTCCGGAAGGCGACGGGCCTATCCGTCCTGTGTGTGAGGCGCATCGGGGCGGACGCGAGCAAGGCGCGCAAGGTGCTGATCCCGCAGGCGACGGATGTCCTCAAGTCCGACGACAAGCTGATCGTCTTCGGCGAAACGTTCAAGCTGAACGCCCTGTCCTGAAATGAGCAAGCTTCTTCTCCAGGGCGGCAGGACGATTGCCGGGACGCATGCCGTCTCGGGCAACAAGAACGCCGTGCTGCCGATGATCGCGGCCTCGCTCCTGACGGCCGAACCGGTGACCCTCCTGAACGTGCCCGAGATTTCCGACGTGTCGGGAATGCTCGACGCGGCGAAGAGCTTTGGTGCGAAGGTCGTGCGCGACCTCAAGGAGCACAAGGTGACGCTGACGACGCCGAAGCTGAAGACGGCGAAGATCTCGGCCGAGCTGGCGTCCCGGATGCGCACGAGCTTTCTCTTCGCGGGGCCGCTCCTGGCGCGCGTCGGGCGCGCCTCGCTGCCGCCTCCCGGAGGCGATGCGATCGGGCACCGTCGGCTCGACACCCACTTCGCGGGCTTCCGCGCGCTCGGGGCCAAGGCCGTGGCGGGACACAAGACGCTGCGTTTCAAGGGCGATCTGAAGGGCGCGAAGATCCTTCTCGACGAGGCGAGCGTGACGGCGACGGAGAACATCCTGATGGCTGCGGTGCTCGCGAAGGGCAAGACGGAGATCTACAACGCCGCCTCCGAGCCGCACATCGTGGACCTGGCGAACATGCTGAACGCGATGGGGGCGAAGATCGCGGGCGCGGGCACGAACCGCCTGCTCGTGGAGGGCGTCGAGTCCCTGCACGGCTGCGAGGCGCGTGTCGGCTGCGACTACATCGAGGCGGGCAGCTACATCGCGGCCGCGGCGGTGACGGGCGGCGAGCTGCTGCTGACGGGGATCGACCCCGAGCCGTTCGAGGTGCTGGCGGGCGCGTTTCGGCGCTTTGGCGTGACCTGGACCATTTCCGTCACGGAGAAGACGCTTCACTACGTGCCGAAGAAGAAGCGCCTCAAGATGCGCTACGACCTTGGTGACGCGATCCCGTCCGTCGCGGACGGCATCTGGCCGGCGTTTCCGTCCGACCTCATGTCCATCCTGATCGTCCTCGCGACGCAGACGCGCGGCACGTGTCTCTTCTTCGAGAAGATGTTCGAGTCCAGGCTTTACTTCGTGGACCACCTGCGCCAGATGGGCGCGAAGATCGTCCAATGCGATCCGCACCGCGTGGTGGTGACGGGTCCCTCGCAGCTCTACGGCGGCACGTTCAGTTCGCCGGACATCCGCGCGGGCATTGCGCTTGTCATCGCGGCGCTGGCGGCGAAGGGTCCCTCGACCATCCTTAACGCGGAAATCATCGACCGCGGGTATGTCGCGGTCGAGCAGCAGCTCTCCGCGCTTGGGGCGAACATCGAGCGGAAGTAGGGTTCGCTCAGATCCTCGCCCAGTCGGGGAGGGACGTCCTGATTTCCATCTCGTCTCCCGAGACCGGATGCCGGAAGGCGGCGGCCCAGGCGTGGAGGCCGTGTCCCGTCTGGTTCTCGACGGCGAACGCCCCGTAGAGGCGGTCGTTGACGATGTGGAAGCCGGCGAGGGCGAGCTGGGCGCGGATCTGGTGCGTGACGCCCGTGTAGATCGTGACCTCGAGAAGGGTCCGTTCCTCGTTCTCCACCGTCGTGTGTCCGATCGGCTTGAAGTTCGTGACGGCGTGGAGGGGACGGAGCTTCCGCTTCTCCGCCTCGCAGAGACGGTTGTGCCGGGCGTCGATCATCCGGCAGAAGGGAAGCGACGGATCGTGGACGAGGTCGTTCTCCAGGGTGCCTCCGACGGCAACGGAGCCTTCCACCAGGGCGAGGTAGGTCTTCTTCACGGTCTGGGCCGTGAATTGCGCGCGGAGCGCCTCGAAGGCCTCCGCCGTGCGGGCGGCGAGGACGAGTCCGGAGGTGTCCGCGTCAATGCGGTGCAGGGCGCCGGCCATAAGGGGCCTGTCCCCGAGCGGGATGCATTCGGGATAGCGGGCGGCGACGCCGTTCATAAGGGTCTTCGTCTCCGAGCAGGAAAGGGGCTGGACAGGGAGTCCCGCGGGCTTGTCGAGTCCGAGAAGGGCGGCGTCCTCGAAGACGACGCGCGGACGGATGGCGGGATTGGGGCGCACGAGGTTGTCCTCGGCCTCCAGGAGCTCGCTGACGGCGATCTGCTCGCCGCCGCGCAGCTTCAGGCCCTTGGCCGCGCGGCGTCCGTTGACGAGCACCTTGCCGCCTTCGACGGCCTCGCGCACGAAGGCGCGGGTCGTGGTCGGATATGTACCAAGCAAAACGGCGTCCAACCGGACGCCGCTCTGCTCATTGACAAATTCCCGATTGAGAATCATCAGCTGTTCACCTACTCATATCGGTCGATCACGGAGGGGGCGACGGGAGCCATGCCTTCCCAGGACTTGTTCGTCGCCCACGGGAGCTTCGTGTCCTCCGCCGTGTCGGCGATGCACCCGCAGAGGAATGCCGTGGCCAGCAAGGCGAAGGCGATGAGCCCGATGGATGCGATGCGCATCGTGCTTACTCCCTGACGGCGAACACGATGTCGCCCGGCTGCAGGGGATCCTGCGACCAGTTGGAGAGGATGTCGCACATCACGAGCGGCTTGCCGATGACTTCCTGACGCAGGCGGATGCGGCCGACGAGCTCGCCGGCAGGACCGTTGAAGCCCTTGCGCTTGACCGCGAGCTCAAGCATCGGAAGCGGCTGGCTCAGGTCTTTGCCCTTGAGCTCCTGCATGGCCGTCTCGTCGAACCTGACGATCGCATACATGAAGTCGTTGTCGGCGCGGATGATCTCGCCCTTGTCGCCGAACGGCAGCGAGCTGATTGCCTGGCCGAGTTCGGTCTTCTGGCCGGGGGTCGGGGTGCGCTGTTGGAGGAGGGTCTGGACCTGCTTCTTGAGGGCCTCGACCATCTTGACTTCCTTCTCGAGCTCGTCACGGACGTTCGCCGTCTCCTCCTGCGCCTGGTCAAGGTCGCCCTTGAGGCTCTCGATCGTCTGGCGCTGGTCCTTGATGTCGTTCTGGAGCTTCACCTTGTCGGCTTCGAGGCCGGCCTTCTCCTCCTTCAGCTTGCCGATTTCGGAGACCTGCGTCTCGTTGGTGTAGATGTAGGCGCGAAGGTGCGGGGTGACGCCGTTGTAGAGCTCGGTGACGCGGGCGAGTTCGGCGCGGAGCGTCGGGAACACGGCGCGGGTCTTCTCGAACTGCTTGTTCTGGGCGTCCATGCGCTCGACGAGTTCCTCGAGCTTCTTCTGGGCGACGGAGTCGTCGGTCTTCAGGTTCGCGCCCTCGACCTTCGGCTTGCCGGTCGTCGCGTCAATGATGAACGCGTCGCGGAGGGCTTCGCGCTCGGGCGTGCCCCACTTGAGGTGCGTGTGCTCGACAACCTCGTAGGTCGCGTTGTAGCCCGTGACCTTGCCGAGAATGTCCGCCAGGGTCGGCTCGCCGACGTCGGGACGGAGGCCCGGGTCGAACGGATCGTCGGTGTCGATCTTGATCTCATACTCGGCGGGCAACGCCTGCGGGGCGTAGTCGGAGCCGTCTTCAACCTTGCTGGCGATGCGGATCAGGTAGTCTTCGAGGAGCTTGTTGCGGTCTCGCAACTCACTCCGCTTGTCATTGAGCTGGTACTCATACCAGAGCGCGGCGCCGACGCCGATCAAGAACAGGTACACGAATACATGCAGGGCTTTATTCATACGAATTTATTCCTCTAGTGTATAGAGACGGTTTCTCCATTCAACAGCGAAAATGATACACCATTTCCCGTCATAAGGCAACTGTTTTTTGATACAATACCCGCCGATGGTTTTTGAGGTCATAAAAGAGGATACGCGAACGCAGGCCCGTCTGGGGCGGTTGCACACCGCCCACGGGACGGTTGACACGCCCGTTTTCATGGATGTCGGCACGTTGGGCACGGTCAAGGCGCTCGAGCCGCGCGACCTCGTCGAGAGCCGCGCGCAAGTCGTCCTGGGCAACACCTACCACCTGATGCTGCGCCCCGGCAAGGAGGTCATCGCGGCGGCGGGCGGGCTTCACCGCTTCATGCGCTGGGACGGTCCGATCCTCACCGACTCGGGCGGCTTCCAGGTCTTCTCGCTCGCGAAGATGCGCAAGATCACGGAAGAGGGCTGCCGTTTCAACTCGCATCTCGACGGGCACGAGTTCTTCCTCGGTCCGAAGGAGTCGATGGAGATGCAGCGCATTCTCGGCAGCGACATCGCGATGGTGTTCGACGAGTGCCTGCCGTACCCGTGCGACCGGGCGCGCGCGGTGAAGTCCGTCGAGCAGACGCTCCGCTGGGCGCAGGCCTCGAAGGACCAGCCGCACGCCGACGGCCAGCTCGTCTTCGGCATCGTGCAGGGCGGCGTCTACGACGACATCCGGCGGCACTGCGCGGAGGAGCTCGTGAAGATCGGCTTCGACGGCTATGCCGTGGGCGGCGTCTCGGTCGGCGAGCCCGAGAAGTTCATGTACCAGGCGGTGGAGGCGTCCGTCCCCTACCTGCCGAAGGACAAGCCGCGCTACGTGATGGGCCTTGGCGTCATGCACCAGATGGCCGAGTGCGTCGCGCGCGGCATCGACATGTTCGACTGCGTGATTCCGACGCGCATCGCGCGCCACGGCACGGCCATCACCCGCCGGGGCAACGTTGCGATCAAGGCGGCGAAGTGGATCTTCGACCAAGGGCCGGTGGAGGAGGGCTGCGACTGCTACTGCTGCCGCAACTTCACGCGCAGCTACGTGCGCCACCTCCTCGCCTGCAACGAGATCCTCGGCCTCCGCCTGCTGACGATCCACAACGTCTTCGCCCTCAACCGCTTTATGGAGGAGATGCGCGCGGCGATCACCGACGGCAGCTTCTTCGACTGGAAAGAACAAGTAAGGAAAGATACGACCCATGAATAATCCCCTGATCATGATGGCCCTGATGTTCGGCCTCTTCTATTTCATGCTGATCCGTCCGCAGCAGCGCAAGGAGAAGGAGCGCCGGAAGATGATCGAGCAGCTCCGTGCGGGCGCGAAGGTGATCTTCGCGGGCGGCATCCTCGGCACGATCGTCGAGGCGAAGGAGAAGACGTTCGTCGTCGAGACGGTCGAGGGCCGCATGGAGGTCGACCGCAACTGCGTGCAGGGTCTCGTCGAGACCGCGCCGGCCGAAGCCGGCAAGTAAGTCCGGGCGGCGCGCATGGCGATGACGCGGGTCAAGTACGGGGTCGAGTTCGACACCCGTCGCGAGGAGCCGGGCGGTTCGTCCGGCAGCGGCTGGATCGTCGTCCTCGTCATCCTCGTCGCCGCCGTGTCGTTCGTCGTCCACATGGTCCGCCGCATCTCGGCGAAGAGCGCGGCGGACGGCGATCCCGGGGAGGAGCCGGCGCTCGTCGTCGAGGCCCTCTCGACGCCGGTCGAGGAGCCGGTCGAGGCGGACGAGCCGGCCCCGCCCGCGCCGGAGGTCGTGGTGAGCGACCTGCACAGCCGTCCGTCGAAGGCGAAGCCGCTCCTGCTGCGGCTGGACGAGGCCCGCAACAAGGGCGACATCGAGATGCAGGTGTCGACGATCGAGCAGCTGCGGGCGCTGCCGGGCGGCGCCGTCGCGGACATCGACGACAAGCTCGTGAGCCTGCTGGGCACGCTCAACATGCGACGCCTCTTCGAGCTGAAGAACCCGCAGTGGGTGGCCGAGGTCGCCGTCAAGCGCGGCGATTCCGCGATCCGCATCGCCCAGGAGAACGGGTCGACGTTCAGCTCGCTCAAGCGTCTCAACCCGTCGGTCGACTTCGACCGGCTGAAGATCGGCACGCGCCTGAAGGTGATGAGCCATCCCGATTTCGCGCTGGTGATTCACAAGCGGCTGCGGTCCGTCGAGCTGCATCTCAACGGACGGCTCTTCAAGCGCTACGACCTGCCGGCGAGCGCGCCGGCGATTCCCCTCGAGACGGGCGCCTACCGCACGCCCGCGAACCTCCGCGAGTACTTCCGCAGGGAGGGCGTCCGGCTCGCGCCGGACGATGCCGCCGAGCTGGACCAGCTCGTGCCGCGCGACACGCCCGTGCGTGTCTCCGAGTCCTGAGGTCCGGGGCGGCCCCAGGGCCGGCGCGCCGAAACGGGCGCGGGAATCCCTAGACATCAGTTATTAAAATGATATAATGTATGTCATGAATAATCTGCTGAAACTTTCGTTTGTGACGGGATTTCTTGCCGTCGGGGGTTGTTGTTCATTCGTCTGCTCGTCCGATTCGGGCTATCCCGGGTCCGTGGACGAGGGTTTTGTTCCGCTTTTCAACGGCCGGGACCTCACGGGCTGGGCTGGTGCGACGGCGCTCTACGGGGTTGATCCGAAGGAGCCGGGCGTCCTGCAGTGTTTCCCCGAGCGGAAGTTGCCCGCGGGCGAGCGCGGCGACCTCTACACCGACCGTCCCTACACGAACTTCGTCCTCCGCTTCGAGTTCATGATGCCGCCGAACGGCAACAACGGACTCGGCATCCGCCTGGAGCCCGGCAAGGACGCGGCCTACTACGGCATGTGCGAGCTGCAGCTCCTCGACGACGGCGGCAGCGAGTACTATGACGCCGAGAAGAAGGCCGACAAGCTCAAGCCCTACCAGTACACGGGCTCGGTCTACGGCGTCTTTCCGGCGCTCCGCGACAACGTCGACAAGCAGATCTGGGGCAAGGACAAGAACTTCACGGGCGGCGGCAGCTACGTGCGCAAGCCCGGCATGTGGAACTTCGAGGAGGTCAAGGTCATCGGCAGCGAGATCGAGGTCTACCTCAACGGCTACCTGATCACCAAGGGCGACGTCTCGCAGTTCAAGGGCGACGGCGACACGCCGGACGGGAAGAAGCACCCCGGCCTCCACAACGCGGCGGGTCCGATCGGCTGGCTCGGCCACGGTTACAACGTGAAGTGGAAGAACATCCGCATCAAGGAGCTTCCCGCCGACGCGAAGATGGGCGAATCGGACGGGACCTCGGGCGGCCCCGCGCCCTTGCCCGGGGAGGGGTTCGTTCCCTACTTCACGGGCAGCGAGGCCGACCTCGCGAACTGGAAGGGCGTGACGACCGAGGAGGGCTTTGACAATCCGCTGAAGCGTCAGGCCGCGACGCCCGAGAAGCGCGCCGCGATGCAGGCGATTGCGGACAAGGGGATGCGCGAGCACTGGCATATCCGGAACGGCAGCCTCTACTTCGACGGCTACAAGGGCGGCTATTCGCTTGCGACGGCGAAGGACTACGAGGACTTCGAACTCTGGGCCGACTGGCGCATCCTGTCGGTGACGGGCGATTCGGGACTCTACCTCCGCGGCGCGCCGCAGGTGCAGATCTGGGACGCGCACAACCAGTGGAACATCGGCTCGGGCGGACTCTACAACAACAAGAAGAACCCGTCCAAGGCCCTGAAGATCGCGGACAGGCAGGTCGGCGACTGGAACCGCTTCCACGTCATCATGAAGGGCGAGAAGGTCACGGTGTGGCTCAACGGCGAGCTTGTCGTCGACAACGTGACGCTCGAGAACTACTGGGACCGCCAGCGCCCGATCTTCCCGAAGGAGCAGATCGAGCTCCAGTGCCACGGCGATCCGACCGAGTGGCGCAACATCTTCATCCGCGAGCTCCCCGTCGTGACGGTGCCCTCGAATCGCGTCGGCGTCTGCAGCTGGAGCTTCCAGAAGCCACTCCGCGAGGTCGCCGCCGAGATGGACAAGATGGGCCTCACGGGCATCCACCTCGCGCTCGGGCCGTTCATCCATGCGGACGGACGCCACGGCAACGCCGAGTCGGCCGAGACCTGGGCCTTCGTGAAGGAGCAGGTGAAGTCCGGCAAGTGGCGGCTCATGTCGACAATGATCGGCACGGTCGGCGAGGACTACTCGACCCTCGAGACGATCAGGAAGACGGGCGGCATCGTTCCCGACGAGCACTGGTCCGAGAACCAGGCGATCGTCACCAAGGGCGCGCAGCTCACGCAGGAGCTCGGCGGCAAGTACATGTCGCTCCACGGCGGCTTCCTCGACGAGAGCGATCCCGTCGCGTACGCGAAGTACGTCGAGCGCATCCGCTGGATCCGCGACGAGGCGAAAAAGTACGGCGTGTCGGTCATTCTCGAGTCGGGACAGGAGACGGCCGAGGACCTTGCGAAGTTCATGAAGGAGGTTCCCGGCGTCGGCATCAACTTCGATCCCGCGAACATGATCCTCTACGCCAAGGGCCAGCCGAAGGAGGCTCTCCGCACGCTCATCCCGTGGATCAAACAGGTCCACATCAAGGACGCGCTCGTCACCGCGAAGCCCGGCACCTGGGGCACCGAAGTCGCCTGGGGCGAGGGCGAGGTCGGGGGGCGCACCTTCCTGGAGGAGCTGAAGGCCCTCGGCTACAAGGGCAACTACGTCATCGAGCGCGAAGGCGGCAACGCCCGCGTGA
>CAMEZU010000032.1 GCA_945947925.1 uncultured Verrucomicrobiota bacterium | reverse complement strand
CTCGTTGTCGCGGACAACACCGGCGCCAAGCGCGCCATGTGCTTCCGCATCCTGAAGCAGCGCAAGGAGTACGCTCACCTCGGTGACGTGATCCGCGTTGCGATCAAGGAAGCGTCGCCGACCTCCTCCATCAAGAAGGGTTCGGTCGCGACGGCCGTCATCGTCCGCACGGGTCAGCCGATCCGCCGCGAAGACGGTTCCACGGTTCACTTCGACCAGAACGCGTGCGTTCTCGTCGACTCGAAGCTCAACCCGATCGGCACCCGCGTGTTCGGGCCGGTCGCCCGCGAGCTCCGCGACAAGAACTACATGAAGATCCTCTCGATGGCCCCGGAAGTGGTCTGATAAGGAGTACGAATCATGGCTATCGCAAGAATCAAGAAGAACGACACGGTCATCGTCACCAGCGGCAATTCCGCCGGCAAGACGGGCACGGTGAAGAGCGTTGACCCCAAGAAGGGCACCGCCATCGTCGAGGGCGTCAACGTCCACAAGAAGGCGATGCGTCGCACGGAGAAGACCCCGGGCGGCATCATCGATAAGGAAATGCCGATCCGCCTCTGCAAGCTCATGCCCTATGATGCCGAGAAGAAGTGCGGTACCCGCGTCAAGACCGGCGACAAGGACGGCAAGAAGGTCCGTATCTCGGTCAAGAGCGGCAAGGCCCTCTAATTAAGGAACGAATCATCATGGCAAGACTCAAAGACGAATACGCGAGCCGGATGGTGAAGGAGCTCGAAGAGAAGCTCGGCGTCACCAACAAGATGCTCGTTCCCCGCCTTCAGAAGATCGTGCTCAACATGGGCTTCGGCATCGTCTCCAAGGACGAGCAGAAGCAGCTTGTCGACGACCTGACGGCGATCACCGGCCAGAAGCCCCAGCTCTGCAAGGCGAAGAAGTCCATCTCGAACTTCAAGCTGCGCGAGGGCATGGTCATCGGTGCGAAGGTCACGCTGCGCGGCGAGCGCATGTGGGAGTTCGCCGACCGTCTCATCTCGGTCGCGCTTCCCCGTATCCGTGACTTCCGCGGCGTCTCCAACCTTGGCTTCGACGGCCGCGGCAACTACACGCTCGGTCTCAAGGAGCACACGATCTTCCCTGAAATCATCACGGAAGGTACGGCTCACTCCGGCATGGACATCACGTTCGTGACGAGCTCGACTGACAACAAGGCCGCCAAGGAGCTTCTCAACTCCATGGGCATGCCGTTCGCCGGGAGGAACTAATCATGGCTAAACAGTGTCTCATCGAAAAGCAGAAGAAGACCCCGAAGTTCAAGGTCCGTGCGTACAACCGCTGCCAGCGCTGCGGTCGTCGCCACGCCTACATCCGCAAGTTCGGCGTCTGCCGTCTCTGCTTCCGCGAACTCGCCGTCGCCGGTCTCATCCCCGGCGTCACGAAGGCCTCGTGGTAACCTAAGGAAAGGAATCATCCAAAATGACACTCGATCCCATTTCCGACATGCTCACGTCGATCCGTAACGGACTGAAGGCCCGCCTTCACTCCGTCGAGACCCCGGCGAGCCAGCTCAAGGGCGAAATCGCCCGCGTCATGAAGGACGCCGGTTACATCACCGACGCCGTCACGACGACGGAGTTCCCGAAGAAGCTCGTGATTACGCTCAAGTACACCGACCGCGCCGTTCCGGCGATCACGGAGGTGAAGCGCATCTCGAAGCCGGGTCTCCGCAAGTACGTTGCCGTCAACGAAATCCCGGCCGTCCTCGACGGCATGGGCCTCGCCATCCTCTCCACCTCCAAGGGCGTCATGTCCGGCGTCGAGGCGAAGAAGGCGAAGGTCGGCGGCGAAATCATCTGCACCATCGCTTAATTAGGAGCCAGAAGACAATGTCTCGAATCGGTAAAGAACCCGTCAAGCTCGCGGATGGCGTCACCGCCACCGTCGCGGGCCAGCTCGTGACGGTCAAGGGCAAGCTCGGCGAGCTTTCCTACACGATGCAGGATGGCATCACGGCGAAGGTGGAAGACGGCCAGGTCCGCGTCAGCTGCGCTGACGACAAGACCCTCGGCAACTTCCACGGCCTCGCCCGCGCGCTGATCCACAACATGGTGGTCGGCGTGTCCGCCGGCTATCAGAAGCAGCTCTCCATCGAGGGCACCGGCTTCAAGGCCGTCCTCAAGGGTACGGAACTCGCGCTGTCGCTCGGTTTCGCCTCGCCCAAGATCTTCACGGTCCCCGCGGGCCTCACGGTCACCGTCGAAAACGACGGTCTCCAGGTCACGGTCAAGGGTATCGACAAGGCTGCCGTCGGCGAAGCCGCCGCCCGCATCCGCGCGTTCTACCCGGCCGAGCCCTACAAGGGCAAGGGCATCAAGTACGTCGGCGAGCACATCCGCCGCAAGCAGGGCAAGAAGGTCGCTTAATCGCGGCGTAAGGAGCAATCGAAATGTTCAATCGCAAAGTTCAGCGCCAGAAGCGGCACCTCCGCCTTCGTCAGCGCGTGATCGGAACGGCCGCGCGTCCGCGCATGTCGATCTGCATCACGAACAAGAACATGTACGTCCAGTTCATCGACGACGACGCCGGCAAGACCCTCGCCTCCGCGAGCTCGCTCAAGGAGAAGGCCGCCAACATGGAAGTCGCCAAGTCCCTCGGTCAGGCCGCTGCCGCGGCCGCCAAGGCTGCCGGAATCACGACCGTGGTCGTCGACCGCGGCGGATTCAAGTACACGGGCCGCGTCGCGGCGATCGTGGAATCGGCCGTCGAAGCCGGACTGTCCGTCAGCGCCAAGAATGAGGAGGTTCAGTAATCATGGCTCAGAATCGCGACAAGCGCAACGAAATGGGCGCGCAGGACGATCTTGACGAGCACACCGTGTTCATCAACCGCTGCGCGAAGACCGTCAAGGGCGGCCGCCGCATGAGCTTCTCCGCCGTCATCGTCGTCGGTGACAAGGAGGGCAAGGTCGGCGTCGGATTCGGCAAGGCCAACGAGGTCTCCGATGCGATCCGCAAGGGCGGCGAGGCCGCTCGCAAGGATATGCGCAAGATCACGCTTCGCGGCAAGACCATCCCGCACGATGTCGAAGGCGTCTGCGACGGTGGCCGCGTGCTGCTGAAGCCGGCCCCGGAAGGTACGGGCCTCATCGTCGGCGGCGGCATGCGCCCGGTCCTCGAGGCCGCGGGCGTGACTGACGCCGTCGGCAAGTCGCTCGGCTCCAAGAACCGCCTCAACGTGGTCAAGGCCACGATGAACGCGCTCATGAAGCTCCGTTCCGCCGAGGAAATCGCCGCCATCCGTGCCTAAGGCTAATGATGAAGTATGAGCGATGAATGATGAATTGAGGAATTCAGCTTCCGCCAATCGACACTCATAATTCATACTTCATACTGATCAAATTAAGGAGTACTTAAAATGGAATTGAATAGCCTTACAAATACCCCGGGTGCGCGTGAGCGCCGGAAGCGTGTCGGCCGCGGCTGCGGTTCCGGCATGGGCAAGACCTCCTGCAAGGGCCAGAAGGGTCAGCAGAGCCGCAAGGGCCACAAGCACAAGCTCGTGTTCGAAGGCGGCCAGATGCCCCTTATGCGCCGTCTCCCGAAGCGCGGCTTCAACAATGCCCGCTTCAACGACAAGGCGCTCGGCGTGAACGTCTCGGATCTCGAGAAGTCCTTCGAGGCCGGTGCCGAAGTCACCGTCGAGACCCTGGCGAAGGCCGGCTTCGCGGACAACAAGAAGCCGCTGATCAAGGTCCTCGGCAACGGCGAGCTGACCAAGAAGCTCACGGTCAAGGTCCCCTGCTCCGCTGCGGCGAAGGAGAAGATCGAGAAGGCCGGCGGCACGGTCGCCTGATTGCCCTGACAATCGGTCCAAAAGGGGCGCGGCAAGCAGTTGCCGCGCCTTTTTTTGCCGTTACCCGTTGCCTCTCCCGACCTTTTTTGATATACTATTATCAATTCCCTTTAAAAGGGTTAATTTCAAGGAGAAATCAAAATGGTCAGCTACAAGGAACTTGGTCTCGTCAATACCAAGGAAATGTTCGCCAAGGCGGTCAAGGGCGGTTACGCCATCCCCGCGTTCAACTTCAACACGATGGAGCAGATGCAGGCCATCGTCCAGGCTGCGGTCGAGACCAAGTCTCCCGTGATCATGCAGGTCTCTAAGGGCGCCCGCAAGTATGCGAACCCGACGATCCTCCGCTACATGGCTCAGGGCGCGGTCGAATACGCCAAGGAGCTCGGTTGCGCGAATCCGCAGATCGTCCTTCACCTCGACCACGGCGACAGCTTCGAGACCTGCAAGAGCTGCATTGACTCCGGCTTCTCGTCCGTCATGATCGACGGTTCTTCGCTGCCGTACGAGGAGAACATCGCCCTCACGAAGAAGGTCGTCGAGTACGCTCACGCCCACGACGTCACGGTCGAGGCCGAGCTCGGCGTTCTCGCCGGCGTCGAGGACGAGGTCTGCGCGGCCGAGTCCCACTACACGAAGCCCGAGGAAGTGATCGACTTCGCGACCCGTACGGGCTGCGACTCGCTCGCCATCTCGATCGGCACCTCGCACGGCGCGTACAAGTTCACGCCCGAGCAGTGCACGCGCGATCCGAAGACGGGCAAGCTCGTCCCGCCGCCGCTCGCGTTCGACGTCCTCGCCGCGATTGAGGAGAAGCTTCCGGGCTTCCCGATCGTCCTTCACGGTTCCTCCTCCGTCCCGCAGGACGAGGTCGACACGATCAACAAGTACGGCGGCAAGCTTCCTGACGCGGTCGGCATTCCGGAGGAGCAGCTCCGCAAGGCTGCGGCTTCGGCGGTCTGCAAGATCAACATCGACTCCGACTCCCGTCTCGCGATGACGGCGGCGATCCGCAAGCACTTCGCGGAGAACCCGAGTCACTTCGATCCGCGCCAGTACCTCACGCCGGCGCGTGAAAGCATGAAGAAGATGTACATCCACAAGATCATGAACGTTCTGGGCTCGAACGACAAGCTCTGAGTTTCATGAGGCGGAGGGCGCGTGGAACTCCACGCGCCCTCCGTGTTTCCCATTCGCATCGCATTCCGTTTTCCGTTTTTTTACGAGGATCAGATTCATGGCTACGAAGTCCGCATACGCACAGGCAGGTGTCAACATTGACGTCAAGATGGATGCCGTCGGGTCCATCAAGCAGATGGTCGCCGGAACGAAGACGCCGGCCGTCATCGGAAACATCGGCGCGTTCGGCGGTCTCCACAAGGTTCCGACCGGCAAGGACGAGATTCTCGTCGCTTCCGCGGACGGCGTGGGCACCAAGCTCAAGGTCGCCGCGATGATGAACAAGCACGACACGGTCGGCCAGGACATCGTCAACCACTGCGTGAACGACATCCTCGTCCAGGGCGCCAAGCCGCTCTTCTTCATGGACTACGTCGGCACCGCGAAGGTCGATCCCGTGCAGTTCAAGGCGGTCGTCTCCGGCCTCTGCAAGGCCTGCAAGGAGAACAAGATGGCGCTGCTCGGCGGCGAGACCGCCGAAATGCCCGGCCTCTATCCCGTCGGCGAGTACGACCTCGTCGGCACCATCGTCGGTCACGTCAAGAAGTCCGAGCTCATCACCGGCAAGTCGATCCGCGCCGGGGATGTGATCATCGGCTTCCCGTCCGGCGGTCTCCAGACGAACGGCTTCTCGCTTGCCCGCCGCGTCATCTTCGATCTCTGCCAGTATTCCTGGAAGGACAAGCTCCCCGGTACGAACCAGACGTTCGGCGAGGCGCTGCTCGCGGTCCACAGGAGCTTCCTCAAGCCGGTCTCCAAGCTGATGGAGCGCAAGATCAAGATCACCGGCATGGCCCACATCACGGGCGGCGGCTTTCCGGACAACATTCCGCGCGTTCTGCCGAAGTCGGTCAACGCGGAGATCGACCGCAACGCGTGGGAGGTTCCGACCATCTTCAAGTTCATCCAGAACCAGGGCAAGGTCGACCGCGACGAGATGTACCGTGTCTTCAACATGGGCATCGGCTTCGTGGTGATCCTCCCGAAGAACCAGCTCGAGAAGGCCACCAACATCCTCAAGGCCCAGCACCAGCCTTACAGCGTGATTGGCGTGATCCGCAAGGGCAAGGGCGTCGTGACCTACAAGAACTGACCGTTCGGTGCCGCCGTCAAGCGCAATCCGCGGGCTGCGGGGCCGTGAGGCCCGCGCGGCCCGTTTCTTTTCCTGTCGGCCGCCGAAAATTCTCCTTTAGGGTATTGGGAATCGCCCGACCTTTTTGATACAATACACAGAGATGAAATTTCACATGGAGAACACAATGAAAAACGCATTGCTTTGCTCGGCCCTTGCGGCCCTTGCCCTCGGCGTGCAGGCCGAGGGACAGAAGGCGCCCTGGCGCGATCCGACCGTCCGTTCCATCAATCGCCTGCCGGCGCGCGCGGTCGTCGTCCCCTGCGAGAGCGCCGAGACGGCGCTCGCCATCGCGAAGGGTGAGAAGTGCCGCACCGAATCGAAGTACCTCGTTTCGCTTGACGGCACCTGGGGCTTCAAGTGGAAGCACAACGTCGACGTTGCGGACTGGGAGAAGTCCGGCGCGATCGCCGTCCCGGGTTGCTGGCAACTCCAGGGCGAGTACGATCCCGCGCTCTACACCAACGTCACGTACCCGATCGCCGGCTACAAGGTCGGCGATCCGATGAGCGAGCCGCCGAAGCACTACACGAGCTACAAATACCGCAATCCGGTCGGTCTCTACTCGCGGACCTTCACAGTGCCTGCGGACTGGAAGGGCCGCCGTGTCGTCATCCACTTCGGCGGCGTGAGCTCCGCGATGTACGTCCGCCTGAACGGCAAGGAGGTCGGCTATTCCGAGGACAGCCGTCTTCCCGCCGAGTTCGACCTCACGCCCTACCTGAAGGATGGCGAGAACGCGCTTGAGGTCGAGGTGCTGAAGCATTGCGACGGCTCGTTCCTCGAGGACCAGGACTTCTGGCGTCTTTCGGGCATCTTCCGCAGCGTCTGGCTCGTCGGCGAACAGCCGAAGGCCGCGAAGGACATCGTCGTCGAGACGAAGCTGGCGGACGACTACTCCTCCGCCGAGCTGGTCGTCAAGGCCGAGGACGGCACGACGCTCTTCACGAAGACCTATGCGAATCCGAAGCTCTGGAGCTGCGAGGCCCCGAACCTCTACTACGAGACCTTCGTCTCCGGCGGCGACACGTATGCGGTCCAGGTCGGCTTCCGCAAGGTCGAGATCAAGGATGCCGTCGTCTACCTGAACGGCAAGCGTCTGCTCATCATGGGCACGGACCGCCACGAGATGGAGCCGAAGACGGGCTACGCGGTGACGCTCGAGGGCATGAAGAAGGACATCGCGATCTTCCACGACCTCAACATCAACGCCGTGCGCACGTCGCACTATCCGAACGACCCGACCTGGTACGAGCTCTGCGACCGCGAGGGCATCTACGTCTGCTGCGAGGCGAACGTCGAGGCCCACGGCGTCAACGGCTTCTACGGCAAGGGCGATCACCTGCCGAAGAATCCGCTCTACCATGACGCCATCGTCGAGCGCGGCGTGAACATGGTGAAGGTCTTCCGCAACCATCCGTCCGTCATCTTCTGGTCCCTCGGCAACGAGTCCGGCGACGGTCCCGCGATGAAGGACGAGTACGACGCGATGCGGGCGCTCGACGCGACGCGTCCGATCCAGTACGAAGGCGCGCAGGACAGCGACATTTCCGACATCAAGTGCCCGATGTACGCGCATCCGTGGGACGTCGAGCGGTACGTCAAGAACAATCCGAAGAAGCCTTACATCCAGTGCGAGTACACGCACGCGATGGGCAACTCGAACGGCGACATCCAGGACTACTGGGACCTCGTGCGCAAGTATCCGAGCGCGCAGGGCGGCTTCATCTGGGACTTCGTCGACCAAGCGCTCTGGAAGACCGATGCGCGCGGCACGTGGCTCGCGTACGGCGGCGACTTCGGGGACAAGCCGAACGACGACAACTTCAACTGCAACGGCTTCGTGACGGCCGACCGCGGCTATCACCCTGCCGCCTACGAAATCAAGCACGCCTACCAGCCCGTCCACGTGGACAAGTGGGACTGGACGACGAAGACGGCGACGATCTACAACGCCTACCGCTTCTCGACCCTCGATGCGCTCAACGCGCACTGGATCGTGACCAAGGACGGCCAGATCGTCAAGGACGGACGCCTTGACGTGAAGGGCTTCGCCCCAGATACGGTCCGCGACTTCACGGTCGACGCGCCTGACGGCGATGCGATCACCTTCCTCTTCGTCCGCGGCACCTTCGACCCCCAGGGCCGACCCGACGTCGTCGCGCACGACCAGTTCGCGAAGCCGTTCGTCGCGCAGCCCGTGCCGGACGAGCCCGCGACGCGCGACCTCGTCGCGCCGATGTTCCGCGTCAACCTCTGGCGCGCGCCGACGGACAACGACTGCGGCTGGCAGATGGAGAAGCACTGCGCGCTTTGGAAGAAGGCGACCGAGACGGCCGAGATGCCCGCGGGCGTCACCTCGTCCTTCGACGCGAAGCGCATCCGCGGCGGCCGCATCCTCGTGGACTGGACGCTGACCGTCGGGGATAAGCTGCCGCCGCTGCCGCGCGCCGGCATCACCTTCACCATCCCCGGCGACTTCACGTCCGTCGAATGGCAGGGGCTCGGTCCGTGGGAGAACTACCGCGACCGCAAGACGTCCGCCCTCCTCGGCAACTGGCAGGCGACGGTCGGTCTCGTGAAGGGCCTCGCGGGCGCCGACGGCGAGATTCCCTATCTCGACAGCCCGCTCAATCCCGACAACTACATCGAGCCGGGCGAGCAGGGCTACCGCACGGGCTGCCGCTGGGTGAAGTTCACGAACGCGGAAGGGAAGTCCGTCAAGGTGACGGCCCTCAACGCGCCGTTCGGCTTCAACGCCTGGCCGTATTCCCAGGAGAAACTCGAGAAGGCGAAGCACCAGTGGGACCTCGTCGCCGACGAGCGCATCACCGTGAACATCGACGCCGCCCAGATGGGCGTCGGCGGAGACAACAGCTGGGGTGCGCGTCCGCACGGCGACGACATGCTCGGCAAGGGCACGTACAAGCTGCAGTTCATCGTCGAGGGACTCTGAACCTGTCGCGCGCAACTGGATTATCCTCGGTTTTTGACCCCTAAAATCGACCGCACCCAAGAGAATCAGGGGTGTGGTCGTGTTTTTGTGTTGAAAGAAGTGAAAAAGTGGTTTCTCTCCTGTTACCGTGCAGAGGGAATGGGAAATTTCTTTCTTCTCGTGGAAATGTTATAATCCTGCTGAAAGGAGCTGTTGAAGAGATGAAACATGCCATTTTCATTGCCTGTTTGGCAGTTGTGCTGGCGTTTGCGGCTTCCGCGGGCATCCTGCGTGAATGTACGCTGACGGCGGCTGACCTTCCGGGCCTTGCGTCCGGCGTCGTGTTGCGTCTGCCGGCCTTCGACGGCCGGACGGTCACCGTGAGTCTGGGGGAGCGGCGGACGAGCGCGAACGGGCTGTCGACGTTCGGCGCGACCGTCGAGGGCAGTTGCGGACGGGACGCCGTCGCCGTGCAGACGGAGGACGGCTTCGTCCTGCGGGCGAAGGATCCCCGGACGGGCCGCACCCTCGAGTTCCGCCGGAAAGGAGATGCGCTGCGCGTCAGGGAGCGCGAGGCCGCCGCGCCCGGTCCGCGCACGTGTACATCGCGCCATTTCCCCTCACGTCAGTCGGACGGCAAGGCCGCCTACCTGTCGCGTTCCGCCCTGACCGGCGACCCGATGGTCGACGGTCGCCGCCTGCTGAAGGGCGAGGTCCGCACGAACATGGTCGACATCCTGATGGCCTATGATGCGTCCGCCGCCGCTTGGGTGCGGACGGAGTCCGTTTTCGCCGGTCTGCCGAACAGCGTCGAGGCTTTCTCGGCCGAGCGGATCGAGAACATGAACAATGCGCTCGTCAACACGGGGCTGGGGGATCTCTTCTCCTTCAACCTCGCGGGAACGCTGGTCATCACGAACAACTGGGACTGCCGCGGCTCTACCGAGGCCCGTCAGTTCGAGGCGTTCGACCGCATGCTCGACGCCCTGGTCTCGCTGAAGTCGGGCGAGCAGGTCCGCGCGGCGCGCGAGGCGTGCGGGGCCGACATCGTCACTTTCCTGGTCGCGGCGAACGAATACGGCACGGTCGGCCTGAGCTGGTCGCTTGACGATAATTCGATCGGGCAGGGAGACTTCGACGACTACGCCTACAGCGTCTGCTCCGTCTCGGCGGTGGCCGACGGCCACACGCTGACGCACGAGGTCGGCCACACGATGGGCGCGGGGCACGCCGACATGGCGGTTGCGGCGTTGGCCGGGCCCCAGCTTTACGGCTATTCCTCGGGCTATACGTTCGCCGTGACCAATGCGCTCGGCGAGACGATCGGACTGTATCATACGATCATGGGCTACGATCGCGACGGGCTCGTGCACCCGGGCGCCGAAGATTGGGACTGGGCTGCCGAGGTGCCGTACTTCTCGTCCCCGAACTACACCTTCGCCTACGAGGACGAGGACCCTGCGAGCGGCGCGCCGACGGTCGTCGACACCGGCATCCCCGTCGGCGACGCACGTCACGACAACACTCGCCTGCTGGCGGCCGTCTATCCCCTGGTGGCGAACTTCCGCGTCCGCAAGAGCTCGGTGACCGTGGTGACGCCCGACGGCGGCGGAACGGCCGGCCCCGCCACCGGATTCGGCCTTCTCAAGCCCGGCGAGAGCGTGACGCTCAAGGCTGTCGCCGCAACCGGGTACGTGTTCGCGGGCTGGTACGGCCGGTATGACGAGGCGGACGGCACGTATGCCGCCCCGATCGCCTTCGACGGCGGGACGGACTACCGCGCGACGTCGGGCAAGTGGACCATGCCGGCGGGAGAAGTCCGGTCGGTCCGGCTTTACGCCCGCTTCGTCCGGGCAGAGGCGGACGCGGAGTGCCGTCCGACGATTTCCCTCGAGCCGGCGGAGGACGGTTATGAGGCCGGGAAGGAAATCGCGCCGATTGTCGTCACGGTCGATTCGCTTTCACTGCCGACGGTGACGGTCAAGGGCCTGCCGTCCGGACTTAAGTTCGACGCGAAGGCGTTGAAGATCGTCGGCACGCCGACCAAGCCCGGCGTGTACGAGGTGTCCGTCGGGGCCCGGAACAAATCCAGGGTGACGGGAGAAGCGACGGTTTCGGTCAAGGTGAACAACTTCACCGACCCGCTCGTCTCCTGGGACGAGTCATCGAATCCCGAGGGCCTCCTCGACTGCTACGGTCCGCTCGTGCCCGGCGTACCGGTATCCGTCGCGATCCCGCCGGCCAGGGGCTGGTCGGCTTCGGGCCTGCCGTCGGGACTCAAGTTCGACGGCAAGACGGGACTCCTTTCCGGCGCGCCGACGAAGCCCGGCACGTTCACGGCGACGTTCAAGGCGACGCTGAAGGATCCGGCGACGGGCAAGTCCGCCGCCCATGTCGCGACGGCGACGTTCGTCGTCGACGCGCTCCGCACCCTCTCGGTCGTGAAGACCGGCGACAGCACGGGCACCGGCAAGCTGTCCGGCGCCGGCGCCTACGTGGCCGGCAAGAAGGTGACCGTCAAGGCGACGGCGGATACGAAGGATACCGCGACGACGAAGCGGAGCGTGTTCATGGCTTGGTATGACGGCGAGACGCTTCTGTCGCGCAATGCGAGCTACAGCTACACGATGACCGCCGACGCCGAACAGACGCTGTCGGCGAAGTTCATCACCGCGGAGGAGGACGCCGCGTCCATCGCGCTGGCCGTCGGCGGGACAGAGCTGGACGCGGACAAGCCCGAGGAGCGGACGCTCGTCTGCGCCGTGGCGCTTGTCTGGGACGTGGCGCACGAGGCGCTGTCGCAGACGACCGTCAAGGCGTCGGGACTCCCGTCCGGACTCAAGCTCGTGCAGGACAAGGTCACGAAGGCCTATGTCATCTCCGGCGCGCCGACCGCCGAGTCGAAGCTGGCGAAGGACGGCGTCACGCGGACGCCGAGTTCGGCGAAGATCACCGTGACGACGGCCGGCAAGTCTTCGCGCACTTATCTCGTGAACCTGACGGTGCTGCCGCTCGACCCGTGGGCCGTCGGCACGTTCAACGGCGGCGGCGAGGCGTGTCAGGCGACGCTCACGGTCGCCAAGACCGGCAAGACGCGCGGCAAGCTGCTCGCTGCGGACGGAACCTGGACGCTCTCGGCGACTTCCTTCGATGCGCGCACCGAAGACGGCGTCTACACGCTATCCGTCGTCGGCAAGAACGGCAAGGCCCTGACGACGAATCGCCTCGAAGTGGCGGCGGCGGAAATCGGCGGAAGCCGCCTGGGCGTCGCGTTGGACGGCGAGGACTTCCTGCTGCGCCAGAACCCGTGGTCCGTGGAACCGTGGAAGACAGAATCGAAGGCCTTTGCGCGGGCGGAGCCGCTCGTGCTGACGGGCGAACGCCACGGCCTGGCGGAAGGGGAGAGCCTGGCGCTCAAGTTCGGCGCCTCCGGCAAGGTCACCGTTGCAGGCCGCTTCCTAGTCGGCACGGCCGTCAAGTCGGTGTCAGGCTCGGCGGTGCTGGTGCCGTCCGGGGACGGCGGACGCTTCGCGCTGAACGTCTTCCTGGCGCCCAAGGCGCCGTTCGCGGGCTATTGCAGCAACCTTGACCTGACTTGGGACGGGACTGCGTTCGCGCTGTCCGAGGAGGATG
>CAMEZU010000031.1 GCA_945947925.1 uncultured Verrucomicrobiota bacterium | reverse complement strand
TGATAAGGTGACGCTCATCCCGTCCTCGACTTCTATGTTCGCACGTATCTTACACATTTACGTGCACCGTGTCAAGGTGGCGATGATGAATGGGGAAGGAGGTGAGTGGCCCGAGCTATTTATGCCAGGCGTCTCGTTTCATAATTCACCCTTGTAGGGGCGACGTCCTCGTGGGGCGGCGTCCTCGTCGCCCCAGAATGTAATCTGAAACCGTCCTTAACAGGGGAGGCGGGACGCCTCCCCTCCACGTGGGGATGCGTCCCCTACGATACGGGACGCGTCTCCTGCGGGAGAAAGGTCACACCACGGTCAGAACAGGTCCTTCACGGCCTGGTCGATGCCGGCGAGGTCGACGACCTTCGTCTGGGCGATCGGCAGGGTCTCGAGGTCCTTGAAGCTGGGCGGCGGATTGTCGAGGACGTCGGCACCGAACGCACGCCTGCAGGTCTCAGGGAACTTGTACGGGGTCGCGGTCGCCGCGATGACGACGGGCTTGCCGTCCTTCGGATAGCCGAGCGTGCGCGCGACGTAGGTTGCGACCGCAGTGTGCGGATCGAGGATGTAGCCGCAGCGGTCCTTGACGCCGCGCATCTCCGCCTCGGTTTCCTCGGGCGTCGCGACGCCGCCCTCGAAGTCGGCGAAGAGGCGGGCCTTGGCCTTCTCGGAAAGCTCGTAGCGTCCCTTCTCGGCCATGTCCTTCATCATACGCGCCGTCTCGGCGCAGGCGCCCGCAACGTCACCGTCCATGCCGCCCGAGATCAGCCACAGAAGACGCTCGACGTTGGAGCTCTTGCGGATGTCCATCGACGGCGAATTGGTGATCGTGAAGACCTCGCCCGGATCGTAGACGCCCGTCTTCACGAAGCGCGCGAGAACGTCGTTCACGTTCGAGGCGACGACGAACTTGCCGATCTTCGCGCCGAGCATCTTCGCGTAGTACGCGGCGAGGATGTTGCCGAAGTTGCCGGACGGGACCACCACGTCGTATGCCGCGCCGAGTTTGGCGGACGCGAGGACGTAGTACGCAATCTGGGGGATGAGACGGCCGGTGTTGATCGAGTTCGCCGACGAGAGCGTGACGCCGTGGGCGGCGGCCTCGTCGTTGATCGCCTTGTCCGCGAAGATGCGCTTCACGGCGGCCTGCGCGTCGTCGAAGTTGCCCTTGATGGCGACGGCGTGGACGTTCTTGTCCGCCGGGGTCGTCATCTGCAAGCGCTGGATCTTGGAAGTGCCAACGTTCGGGAAGAAGACGAGGACTTCCGTCCCGTCCACGCCCGCGAAGCCCTGCATCGCCGCGGAGCCCGTGTCGCCCGAGGTCGCCGTGAGGATGAGGACGCGCTTGCCGCCCGCGGCGTGCTTCATGAACACGGGAAGCATCGAGAGCGCGACGTCCTTGAAAGCGCCCGTCTTGCCGTGGAAGAGCTCGAGGATCTTCATGCCGTCCGCATCGACAAGCGGAATCGGGTCGTTCTCGGGAAAGCGCGAGAGAAGGCGGTCCGTCGCCGCGGTGCGCACCTCGGCCGGGAGGTCGTCGAAAAGACGCGCCATCACGGCCTCTTCGGCGTCACGCATCGTCTTGATCGTCGCAAAATCAATCGGCTTGACGTCCTTCAACGTCGGCACGAACAGGCCGCCGTCCGGCGCAAGTCCCTGGAAAACCGACTCCGCGCTCGAAGCCTCAATACCCTTCCTCGTCGAAACAAACTTCATGCTGAGATCCTTTGTGGAATTTTAATCGCTCTTGTCTCACGCGGTGGGAACCACCGCGTCTCCTTTATTTGCTGAACAGGAACTCGACCACGTCGCCGTCCTTCATCTCGTATTCCTTGCCCTCGGGACGGAGGGCGCCGACCGAACGGGCGCCGGCGGTGCCGTTGTTCTTGACGTAGTCCTCGAACGCGACGACCTCGGCGCGGATGAAGCCCTTCTCGAAGTCGGTGTGGATGACGCCAGCGCACTTCGGGGCCTTCCAGCCGCGGCGGAAGGTCCAGGCGCGGGACTCCTTCGGACCAGACGTGAAGTAGCTCGCGAGGCCGAGCGTGTGGTAGGCGAGCTTGATCGTGCGGTCGAGGGACGACTCCTCGAGTCCGTAGCTGGAGAGAAACTCCTTCGCCTCGTCCTCGGAGAGGCCCGCGAGGTCCGCCTCCATTTGGGCGCAGATCGTCACCATCTCGCATTCCTGTTTGTCCGCATAGGCCTTCAGCTCGGCAATGTGGGGGTTGGCGGACGGATCGGCGAGGTCGTCCTCGGACACGTTGGCGCAGTAGATGACCTTCTTGTCCGTCAGGAAGTGGAGCTCCTTCAGGACCTGCAGGATCGCATCGCCCTCGGCGCGCGGGAACGTGCGCACGGGGTGCCCCTCCTCGAGATGCTTGAGGAGCGCGGCGCACGCCTCGGCCTCGGGACGGAGCGGCGGCTTCGCCTGGGCTTCCTTCCTCACGCGGTCGTAGCGCTTCTGGAGCTGCTCCATGTCCGCCAGGATGAGCTCGGTCTCGATCACCTCGGCGTCGCCGGCGGGATCGATCGGGGCGGACTTGTTGCCGCCTTCCTGGACGTGGATGATGTCGTCGTTCTCGAAGCAACGGACGACGTGGAGGATCGCGTCGCACTCGCGGATGTTCGCGAGGAACTTGTTGCCGAGTCCCTCGCCCTTGGAGGCGCCCTTCACGAGGCCGGCGATGTCCGTGAACTCGACGGTCGCGCGGATGATCTGCTGGGGCTTGTCGATCTTGGCAAGCTCCTCGAGACGGGAGTCCTTCACCTCGACGATCGACGTGTTGGGCTCGATCGTGCAGAACGGATAGTTCTCGGCCGCGGCCTGCTGCTTCTTGGTGAGCGCGTTAAACAGAGTAGACTTGCCGACGTTCGGCAAGCCCACGATACCTACTGAGAGACTCATTTCTTCACTTCTTCTTTCTTCGGCGGCTTGTATTCCCAATCGGGATACATCCTTTTCAGTTCCTTGCGATAAAACGTGGCGTCCGAGATGCGGTCCTCTCGGATCGCATCGAGATAGAGACGCTCGAAGCGCTGCACGACGTCGCTGCGGGTCTGGGTGCGGATGGCGTCAAGGCGCTCGGCGCTCATCCGTTCGGAGCGCGCCAGGGCGCGCGACTCGCGCGGGAGCGTCCTGTCGTTCTCGGGCAGGACCGGACCTTCCTCCTTCGCCTCGGACGGGTCGGACCCGGTCGTGACGAGGTCCTTGATCGTCATCTCCTTCTCGGCGCGGAGCGCCTGACGCTGGGCCTCGACCTCGGCGGCCGCGGCGAGGATCAGACGCTCGCGCTCGTCCAGGCTGCGGCTCCGGAGCTCGGCGAGCTTCGCCTCGGCGAGAATGCGCTCGGACGAGATACGGACCTTCTCGGTCTCGGTTTCGGCCAGCTTCTGACGTGCCGCGGCGGCCTTGGCGTCCGCCTCGGCCTGCAGGCGCACGCGCTCGGTCTCCTGACGCTCGGCCGCGGCCCTGGCCTCCTCGGCACGGGCGAGCTCGGCGGCCTTGGCCTTCTCGGCTTTCGCCTTCTCCGCTTCGGCCTTCGCCTTCTCCGCCTCGGTGTCGGCCAGCTCCTGCGCCGCCTTGGCGGCGGCCTCGGCCTGTTCGGCGTCGAGCTTCGCCTTCGCGAACTCGGCTTCCTTGAGCTTCCGGGACGCCTCGGTCAGGGCCGCCTGCTTCTCAAGCGCCTTCTCGCGGCTGATCTGCTCGTCGGCCGACTGCTTCGCCTTCTCGGCCTGGGCGACCGCCTTGTTGGCCTGGTCGCGGGCAATGTCGCGCCTGTCGTCCATCACGCGCATCACCGCCCAGGCGGAGACGATCACGGCGACGGACACCGAGACAATCGAGACGGCCTTACCGGAAGCGGCGTTCATTTGCCCTCCTCGGCGGGTTTCTCGGACGTCTGGCGGTCCTTCTGAACGGCCTCGTCCGTGGAAATCGTCTCCTTGGCGGCCGCGGTGCGCCCGAGGCGGATGCGCTCGGCGAACTCGGCGCGCTCCTCGGCGGAAAGGCCCTCGACCGTCTTGTCGAACTCCTTCTTCGCCTCGTCGCCCTGCAGTCCGTCACGGTGCTGCTCGAGCCAGAACTTGACCTCGGCGTCGGACATCTTGTCGAGTTCCTTCGCACGGTCGAGGCGCCACTTCTCGAGCGCCAGGCGGTTGGCACGGTCCTCGTCACGCTTGGCGGCGCGCTCCTTCGCGCGGCGCAGCAGCTCCTTCTGCGGCATCGGGTCGGCGAGCTCGGACTCGGACCAGCCGAAGTTCGTCCACGGACGCGAGTCGCTCATCGCGTCCTTCAGGCTGTTGGCCTTGGCCTGAGCCTCCTCGGCGGTGTCGAAGACGTACGGCGTCATGAACACGAGCAGCTCCTTGCGGTCCTCGGTGCGTTGCGTCGAGGAGAAGAGCCACTTGCCGATCCACGGGATGTCCTTCAGGATCGGAATGCCGGTCGTGGACTCGCCCTCGCTCGTCTCGGTAAGGCCGCCGAGAACGACCGTCTGGCGGTTGTCGAGCGAAATGTCGGCGGACATCTTGCGGGTGATCGTCGTCGGGACCGAGACGGACGAGGTGGTCGAGCCGCCGACGTTCGCCTGGATGGACTGGTTGGCGCCGACCTGAGAGTACTCCTCCTCGACCGAGAGCATCACCGTGCCGTTCGGGTTGATCTTCGGCGTCACCTTGATCGTGAGACCGATCTCCTTCTGCTCGTAGTCCGGCACGGTCGTGCCGTTGTAGGTCGAGCCCGAGTAGGTGTAGCCCTTCAGGAGGTAGCGCATCTGCGTCGCCTCGATCGTCGCCTCCTTGTTGTCGACCGTCATCACGATCGGCGAGGCGACGTACTTCGAGCGGCTGTCGTCCTTCGACGCCTGGATGACCGCGGCGATGTTGAGCTTGTCGGACTTCAGCAGGTAGTTGATGCCGCTGCCGATCGGGTTCGCGCCGCCGAAGAGCGCGCCGTTGACGACGTTGGTGCCGACGTTCATCATCGTGTTCAACACCGCCGCGCCCGAACCGCCGCCGCCGCCCAGCGCGTAGCTGCCGTTGTTCGCGAAGCCGTCGCGGAGGAGACCGTAGACCGGGACGTCGACCTCCTTCATCTCATAGCTGTAAGTGATCTCACCCGTCTGCGGATCGGCTGTCGGCGTCGAGACACGCTGCCACTGCTTCTCGGTCCCGATGACGCCGCGCTGGCGTCCGCGCTGGACCCAGTCGATGCCCGTCTTGAGATCGTCGCCGAGCGTCACCTCGACGATGGCCGTCTCGATGAGCACCTGGGAGAGCTTGACGTCCATCGAGTCGATGATGCCCTGCACCGTCGGCCAGACGTCCTTGTGGGCCATCACGACGAGGCCGTTGATGCGCTTGTCGGCGAGGACGGTCACGTTGTCCTTCGAGAGCTCGCCGGCCTTCGACTCGCCGCTGCGGGCGTTGGAGCGGGCGTTGTTCCGGTTGGCGCTCGGCTGGGGCGTGTTGCGCGTCAGGTTGCCGTTGTTGCCGTTGCGGGCGTTCTGGTTCTGGTTGCCGCGCTGGCTGTTCTTGGCGGCCGAGGAATTGCCGATGAGGTCGTTGATCATGTCCGCGACGTCCTCCGCGTCGGCGTACTTGAGGCGAACCACCTTGACCTCGACCTCGGGCGTCGTCGTGACGTCAAGCTCGTCGATCACCTTGTTGAAGAACTTCATGTTCGCCTCGGAGGTGATGACGATCAGCTTGTTCGAGCGTTCGTCGGCCGTGATGAGCACCTTGCCGCGGATCATGCCGCGGTCGGCGTCGGAGACGCTCGAGACGAGCGACTCGAGGCTCGCCGGCGTCTGCGGCTGGTTGTTCTGCGGCTGGCCGGGCCGGCGCAACAGCGTCCCGTTCGGCATGCTGACGAGCGGGGAATAGGGCGGGCGATTCTGGTGCATGCCGGTCTGCTGGGCCTTGCCGGCCTTCTCGAGCTCCTTCTGGGACTCCTGCACGATCTGCTCGAGCGCCGTCTTGATGTCCGCCGCGCTCGCATGCTCGATCTGGCGGACGAAGACGTTCTCGTTGATCGGCGTGGCGATGTCGATCTCGCGGGCAATCTTGCGCATCACGTTGATGTTGATGCCCGTGTCCGTGACGAGGATCTTTCCCGTGCGCTCGTAGACGTTGAGCATACCCTTCGGGGACTTGAGGCCCTCGAGGACCGTCTTCGCCTCGTCGACCGGGATGTTCTTGAACGGGATCATCAGCGCGTAGACCGTCATCGTGTCCGGAATCTCGGCGTCTTCCTCAAGCCGGACGGGCACGCCCTCGGGACGGGCCTTGTCACGCGGCAGCGCGCGGATGAACTTCTCGCCGTACTCCTCGAGCTGGATGTTGTTCTGTCCGAAGACGGCCTCGAGCGCCTTGATCTGGTCCTCCTTCGTCAGCTTCTGGCCGGGCTGGGAGACGAGCGTGATCTTCACGTCCGTGACAGCCGGGTCGCGCAGGATCGTCTTGTTGACGAGCTGCCCGTAGATCTTGAGCGCGATGTCGAGCTCGGTGCCCGCCGGGATGAAGATGTCGCTCGCCTGCTCGTCGTCCGCACCGGCCGGAACGCCGGACGCACGCGCCTCGGGAACCGCGGGAGCCGCCGCGCCGGGAAGTGCCGCCGCGCCCCGCGCGGCGCCCGGATTCGCCGAGAGAAGGCCGCCGCCCGTGCCGAGCGTCCGCCGGGGAACCGCCCGCTCCTGAGCGAGCAGCGCGGACGCCAGGGTAACCGCCGAAATTGCCATCAGTGCCGATTTCTTCATGGAACGTTATTCCTCTCTCATGTCGACTTGCGACGGAAAATGCAGGTCAGGGTCATCTTGCCGGACAGGTACCCGCGGTTCTTCTTCTCGGGGCTGAAATTGATGGCCGTCACGTCGAACTGCCCCTTGTCGGTCGATTCCAGCTCGTACATGAAGCGTACGAGCGTCTCGTAGGCGCCCGTCCAGTCTAGCTCGATCGTCAGCCGGTTCATCTCGTCGGCGACCGACTCGTCGCTCGACTTCTCGCCGGTGAAGCGAATGTTGTTGCGCTGGGCGATCGGACGGACGATGCTCATCATGTGCACGTCCGCGCGCCGACCCTCCGGAATCTCGGGAATCGTTCCGAGCGCCGTGCGGTACTTCTCCTCCCACGCGTCCTTCTCGCCGATGAGGCGCGCGTCCGCGTCGCGGTTCTCGCACGCCTTCGCATACGCTTTCAGGTCGCCCTTCGCCGACTTCTTGAAGACGGTGAACCACAGCACGGCGGTCATCGCGTAGAGCATGAACATGGCCGCGCCGCCCAAGAGCGCCTTCTCCTTCAGGGACATGCCGCCTTCCATCACCTGTTCTCCTCTTCCTTGAAGCTGCACTTGACGGTGAAGGACTTCTTGACGAGTCCCTTCGGCATCGAAACCTGCGTGAAGTACGGAACCTCCTCGTCCTCCTCGGCGCCCGTGACGGCCGACAGCTTCAGCGACGCGAGCCGGTCGTTGAACTGCCACACGAGGTCCTTGTCGGCCTCCTCGAACGTGCCGTCGAAAGTCAGCTCCTCGCCCCGCTTGAAGTTCCAGCGCGTCAGCGAGACGGAACTGTCGGACGGCGGCAGCACCGTGACGACGGCCCGCAGCGCCTCGAGCGCGCCGTAGTCGTGGTTCGACACGGACTCGACCGCCTCCACCTGAGCCTTCTTCTGCCGCACCTTCTCCGCCTGCTGCCGCTGCGCCTTGCGGTCGTTCACGCGGCCCGTCTTGTAACGGTAATACTTCGGAATGCCGACAATGAAAGCGACCGCCAGCAGCCACACGACCGCCGCAATGCCAAAGCCAAACCCCATCTTGCGCTTGAAGCGCGTCTCGTCCAGCACCGCCCGCCAGCTCGCCGGCAGCGCGTTGACCGTCCCCGGCGTCTGGGACCGCTTCGCGACCCCCTCGAGGGCGTCGCCGACCCCCTCCAGCGCCCGAACCGGCGCCAGGACCTCCAGCCCGTCGGCCGCCGCCCCGGCGACGGTCAGGACCTCGCCCAACGGCGCGTCCCCGGCGAATTCCTCCGCCTCGAGCAGCAACAGCGTCATCTCGCGCACCAGGTCGCCGCCCGCGGACAGGGCGCGGATCGCCACCGGCAGCCGACCGTCCAGCACCAGGGCCGACAGGCAGTCCGCCCCGCCGACCAGCACCAGCCTGCGCACCGGCCGTTCGTCGGACGGAAGCTTCGCGAAAATGTCCTCCAGCAGGCCGAAGGTCAGCGCGTCGATGCGCGTGACGCTCAGGCCCGAATCGTCCAGCGCCGTCGCGACGTCCTCGGCGGACTCCTCCGGCAGCGCGGCCGCCAGCACGACCAGCCCCGACTCCGTCTCCTCCAGAATCTCACAGGAAACGCTCAGATCCTCGTCGGGATACGGCGACATCGCCTTCAGGAGCGGCGTCGCGTACGCCACGGGATCCTCCCGATTCTCCGCAGGAACCCGGATGATCTTGACGAGAAGACGGCTTAGGGGCAGGGCGAGAACAACCTCCTGCACCTTGCCGCCGCTCTGCGGCACGAGGAGTTCTCCGCCCTGTAATGAGGCAATTTGGACGCTTTCAGCCATTTGTCGTGAACATTTTTTGATATACCTGCTCATTATATCAAAAATGAGCACGCAAGGGCGAATGCAAAATGACAGCGGAAAAAAGAAAAAGGCTACGCGAGGGCGCGGTCGACGTCGGGAACCGCCGCCAGGAGGCGGCGCGTGTAGTCGCTCGTCGGCGCCGAAAAGACCCGCTCCGCCGGACCCTGGTCCACGAACCGCCCCCGCTCCATCACGCAGATCCGGTCGCAGACGTTCTTGACGACCGCGAGGTCATGCGCGATGAGGAGGATGGTGAGCCCAAGCTTCTGCCGCAACGCGCGCAAGAGGTTGAGGATGCGCGCCTGGACCGACACGTCGAGCGCGGACACCGGCTCGTCCGCAATCAGGATCTCCGGACGGCACGCCAGCGCCCGCGCAATCGAGACGCGCTGGCACTGCCCGCCCGACATCTCCCGCGGATACTGGTCGAGCACCGCCGACGAGAGGCCCACAAGATCGAGGAGTTCGGCGGCACGTCGAGAACCGCTAGCATCGCTAGAACGTCTCGAATGCCGCAGCACCTCCTCAAGGGTCTGTCTCACGGTCATCCGCGGATTGAGCGACCCGACCGCGTCCTGGAAGATCATCTGGGTCGATGTCGCCCGATTGACGACCGTCCCCGCGCTGGCCTTCTGAAGGCCGATCAAGGTGCGGGCGATTGTCGACTTGCCGGACCCCGATTCGCCGACGATGCCCAGGATCTCGCCCTTCGCCAGCGCGAACGACACGCCCTTCACGGCCTCGTACGAGCCGTATCGGACGTGCAGGTCCTCAACTGTCAGAATCGGGTCACTCACCGCGGCTCCCTTATTTGAACAGCTTCTTCTTCGCGTCCTCCATCGCCTTCATGCGTTTGGCGATGGCGTCAAGCGCCGCCTTGCAACGGCGATTGTAGAGACCGAGGTCGATGCCACCCGTCGTGCCCTCGTGCGTCTTGGCCATGACAACTTCGTCAGGGTCGAGATTCGAGACGTGGCTCGGACGTCCGTCATAGAGCGCGGCGAACGCGTCGCGCACCTCGTGATAGGCGTCGCGCCAGGGCTTGCCCTCCGCGACCATCTGCAGCGCGACGTCCGTCGCATAGACGCCCGGCGTGAACGCCTTGCGGCAGTTCTCGGCGTTGACCGTCACGCCCGCAACGACCTTGCGCAGGATGCGGAGCGTCGTACGGGTGATGTCGAGGCCCTTCATGTAGAGGCCCTTGCAGTCCTGCAGGTCGCGGTTATAGCCGCCCGGCATCGCATGCAGCATCGAGAGCGCCGCGGTCTGGAGTCCGAGGACCTGCGCCGCCTTCGAGCGCATCAGCTCGAGGACGTCGGGATTGAACTTCTGCGGCATGATCGACGAGCCCGTGCAGTACGCGCGCGGCAGCTTGAAGTACGCGAACTCGGGCATTGAGAAGAGGATGAGGTCCTCCGCACAGCGCGACAGGACGGCCATCAGCTGCGCGAGCGCCGAGAGAAGCGCCGCCTCGCATTCGCCGCGGGCCATCGAGGCGCCGAAGCAGTTGTGGATCGGACGGCTGAACGCGAGAAGCTCGCTCGTGCGCTGACGGTCCAGGGGCAACGGGACGCCATAGCCCGCCGCGGAGCCGAGCGGATTGAGATCGGAGAGACGATACGCCGCCTCGAGGTTCTCGAGCTGATCTAGGATCATCTCAGCGTGTCCCGTCGCCCACATCTCGACCGAGCTGGGCATGGCGGGCTGGAGGTGTGTACGGCCGACGAGCGGAATCGGACCCGCCTTCGCGCCGAAGGCGACGAGCGTGGACGCGAGCGCGACGGCCTCGGCCTCGGTGCGCAGGATCTCGTCCTTCATGTGGAGACGGACGTCGACCGCGACCTGGTCGTTACGGCTGCGTCCGGTGTGGATCTTCTTGCCGAGATCGCCGAGCTTTTCCGTGAGCATCCGTTCAACGGCCATATGGACGTCCTGGTCGTCGACGCGGATCTCGAACTTGCCTTCCTGGGAGAGCTGCGCGATCTTGCCGAGTTCCTTGCGCACGGTCGCGGCTTCCTTCTTCGTCACGACGGGCTTCTTGAGCTTCATCTCGGAGAGCATCGTCACGTGCGCCGCGGTGCCGAGGCAGTCCCAGACCGCCAGCCGCAGGTCCAGGATCGGGTCGTCGCCCACCGTGTAGGACAGGATGTCAGGATCGACCGTCGCGTCGGTTATCGTCTTCTTCGTCTTCATTTCGCCTTCGCTTCCTCCCGTTTCCGGGCTTCTTCCAGTGCAATGTCAAACTTGATGTCGGCGTCCTCCAGCATCTCCAGGAGCTCCTCCGTCGGCTTCTCGCCGCGTGCCATCTCGAACAGGAGCTTCGAATAGGCCTCCGCCGCCGCCGCCAGCTCCTCGCCGCGCCCGCCGCCGTAGAGGACGACCTGCGGCGCCTTGAGATAGGCGTGGAGCCTCAGGCGCGGATCCTCCTTCAGGTGCAGGATCGCGTCCTTCAGCGTGCAGGCGCGGAACTTGCCGCAGAACGGACGGTCAAAGTACTCGGGATACAGCACCAGCCGGTCCCCGAAGCGGAGCACGTCGGACGCCCGCGCGACGCCCGGCACCAGAACCGAGCGGCACAGGCGGATCATCTCCTCGTCATCCCCGTCCACCGGCTCGCCCTTGAGCCAGCGCTCGATCTGCGCGTACTCGTAGTCCGCCCGTGCGGACGGATCGGCCGCCCGAAGCGCGCGCTCCGCCTCCGCCGCGTCGATCGTCCTGTCCTTCACGGCGCGGAAATACGCCCGCACGATCTCCGTCCGAAGCCGCCCAAGGTCGGCCGTGCCCGGCGCGGGCAGGGTCAGGCGCGTGTACTTCGCGCCGGATTCGCGGACCCCTTCCCGCACGACGACGCGCGTGTCGTTGGTCCGCCCGTCCCCGATGTAGACGACGATGCCCGGCTCCTTGAAGTAGACGGGCTGCATCCGGTCCGACCGGTAGAGCGCGTTGCAGACTTCCGACACGAACAGCGCGATCGGCGACTGGTACTCGCGCCGCATCTCGGCCGGACAGTCGGCGACGACCTGCACGAGGCCCGAGACCTTCGTGAGGGGCGGCGCCTTGAAGCGCTCGATCAGTTCCGCGCGCGTCAGCGCCGCGGCCAGGAGGACGGAGCAGATTGCCATGTCAGCGGACCTTGATGAAGAGCAACAGCAGGAGCGGCATCAGGAAGACCTGCAACATCACGAAGCGCATCAGGACCTGCGCGTTGGACCACTTCAGGTTCTTCTTGCAGTGGTCGTGGAGCGGAAAGCGGACGCGGCGAAGGACGTTCTCCTCCCCGACGTCCATGTGCAGCTTCTTCGCCAGGCGCAGCAGCACGAGCTTCGCGAGTCCGCCGCCGCCGTTCACCAACACGACCGGCGCCAGCGCGAAGACGAGAAGCGGATTCCCCGACGCCAGCACCCCGACGCCCACCAGGAGCCCGAGGAAGCGGCTTCCCGCATCGCCCATCAGCACCTTCGACGGCTCGGCGTTCCACCAGAGATAGCCCGCGACGCCGCCCGCCACCGTCATGAGGCCGATCGCCCAGGTGCTCGCCACGCGCACGTGCGTCGCCACGAACTCGGCGCCCTCCTGCATCGGCGGGAAGATCCTGAAGTACGACGCGAAGCGCGGCACGCCGATGACGACGAGTAGGAGTCCCGCCAGCGTCATCAGCGTGATCGTCGTCAGCGTGCCCGCGAGTCCGTCCACACCGTCCGAGCAGTTCGTCGCATTCATCACGAACCAGAGCATGAAGCCCGCCCCCGGAATGTAGAGCCACCACGGCACCGACACCATGTTCGTCACGAACGGCAGCCAGACGTGCACGGACGACTCCCCCGTGCCGCGCGCATAGCTCAGGAAGATGCACGCCGCCGCACCGACCGAGACGATGATGTCGAGGAGTCCCTTCTTCAGTTCGCCCCACGGCTGCTCGCTCCCGTCGTCCAGGTAGCCGAACAGCATCGACAGGTACAGGCAGACGATCACGCCGAGCTCCGACCGGCGGAACGGCATCACCAGGAGAAGGACCGGCAGCACGAGAAGCGTCACGTAAAAGCCCGCGCCCGTCGGCTTCCCGGCGGACTTCATGCCGTCCTTCCCGAGAATCGCCTTGCCGTGGTCGTGCGGCAGCAGATGCCAGAGCTTCGGCAGGAGGAAGAGGACGAGAAGCGCCGCCAGCACGGTGCCCGCGGACAGCAGGATCAGCTGCGACTGCAGGAGTCGGAAAGGACCCCAGAACTTGGTGAGATAAGGCGCGAGATCGTAGAGCAT
>CAMEZU010000030.1 GCA_945947925.1 uncultured Verrucomicrobiota bacterium | reverse complement strand
GCTTCGGACGGCCCTGGGTTGACTTGAAGCCCGAGTGAATGCTATAATCCGTTCAGTTCGGAACTGGCTGGTTCCGAACCAGTGATTCTTAATGGAGGCGGATGATGAGATTCTTCGATCGCGACAAGGAGATTGCCAAGCTGCGGGAGATTCGGGCTCGGTCGCGGGAGACGGCTGCGCTGACGGTGATGACGGGGCGGCGTCGTGTCGGTAAGACCGAGCTTGTCAAAGCGGCTTTCGCGGATGAGCCGTTCCTCTATCTCTTTGTGACGCGCTCAGCGGAGGCGGATCTCTGTGACGGATTCAAGAGTCGGATCGAGGCATTTACAGGGCGGACGATTCCGGGGCGTGCGACGAAATTCAGTGCCTTGTTCCGCTATCTGCTTGAAGAGGCCGTCGATCGGCCGATGACGGTCGTGATCGATGAGTTTCAGGACTTCTTCCGCGTTAATCCGGCGATCTACAGTGAGATGCAGCGGGAGTGGGACGAACTGTCCGGCCGGGCGAAGATCAATCTGGTCGTTACCGGCAGTGTCAATACGTTGATGAACAAGATTTTCAAGGAGAAGAAGGAGCCGCTGTACGGACGCGATACCGACAGGATGACCGTGCGTCCGTTTGCCGTGTCGGTGCTCAAGGAAATTCTCGCGTTCCATCATCCCAGCTTCTCGCCCGACGACCTGCTGGCGCTGTGGACCTTCACCGGCGGTGTTGCGAAGTACGTGGCGCTTCTGATGAACCGCAAGGCCTATACGCGGAGGAAGATGATCGACGTGCTGATTGAAGAGGATTCCTATTTCCTCGATGAGGGTTGGGCGGTTCTGGTGGAGGAGTTCGGCAAGGACTACGGTACCTATTTCTCAATTCTGTCGGCGATTGCACGGGGCAAGACCTCCCGTGCCGAAATTATGAATGAAATCGCCGGCGATGTCGGCGGCTATCTGACGCGGTTGGAGGAGCAGTACGGCCTTATCGCCAAGCACCAGCCGATTTTCGAGCAGACTTCCAACAAAGCGTGCCGCTACAAGTTGAATGACAACTTCTTCCGTTTCTGGTTCCGCTTTGTCTTCAAGCATCAGTACCTGATCCAAGTTGGTCTGTTTGACGAACTGCGGGAGGTTGTTGCGCGTGATTACGAAGTGTTCTCCGGGCTGGCGCTTGAGGGATATTTTCGTGCACGTTTCGTGGAAGAGCATGCCTATACGCGCATGGGCGGTTGGTGGGACCGAAAGGGGGAGAACGAGCTCGACCTCGTCTGTGAAAACGAGTTCAAGGGGACGTTGGATTTCTACGAGGTCAAGCGAAACGCCCGCCATTACGATCCGACGGTGATGGAGTCCAAGCTGGCGGCATTCTGGCAGAAAAACCCCGAGAAGCGCTCCCTGTCCTCGACTTTCGGGGTCCTTTCGCTCGAAGACATCTGACGGGTGTTCTGTAGTAATTCAAAAAGTTTGCTATAATATATCAACTATGGCAGAAAAGATTAGTTTCGAGGCGCCGCGCGGGATGCGGGATTTCTATCCCGAGGACATGGTGTGGCGCAACAAGGTATTCGACGCGTTCCGGGCGGCCGGCGAGGCCGCGGGATTCGATCCGTACGACGCGTGCGTCGTCGAGAGCTACGAGCTTCTCGCGCGCAAGGCCGGCGAGGAAGTCGGCGAGCAGATCTACCACTTCAACGACAAGTCCAACCGCCATCTCGCGCTTCGTGCGGAGATGACGCCGACCCTGGCGCGTATGGTCGCGCAGCGCCAGAAGGAGCTGCCGTTCCCGCTCAAGTGGACGACGATCGCGCAGTGCTTCCGCTACGAGCGCATGACGAAGGGACGCAAGCGCGAGCACTACCAGTGGAACATGGACATCATCGGCGAGGAGTCCGTCCTCGCGGAGGCCGAGGTGATCGGCGCGGCCTGCGACGCGCTCCGCCGCATGGGGCTTTCGTCCGCCGACTTCAAGGTGCACGTCTCCTCGCGCAAGTTTCTCGGCCAGCTCCTCCAAGAGAGCGGCATCGCGCCGGAGAAGCACGCGCAGGTCTTTCTCGCGCTCGACAAGCGCGGCAAGATGCCCGACAGCGAGATCGCTGAAATGCTCAAGGACGGCGGGCTCGACGAGAGCGAGGTCAAGGCGACCTTCGCAATTATGGAGACGAAGTCGTACGAGAAGTGTCCAGAGCTCGTGGAGCTCTTCCGGCTCGCGGAAGTCGCGGGTTTCGCGGACTGCCTCATGTTCGACATTGCGGTGATCCGCGGTCTCAGCTACTACACGGGCGTCGTCTTCGAGTGCTTCGACACGGCGGGCGAGTTCCGCGCCATCTTCGGCGGCGGACGTTACGACAACCTTCTCACGACGATCGGCGGCGAGCCGACGAGCGCGGTCGGTCTCGGTTTCGGCGACGTCGTCGTCACCGAGCTTCTCAAGTCACGCCTTGGCCCGGACGCGGCGAAGGCAAAGAAGGGCGTCGCGGTCGGCTTCATGTTCCCGGATCAGCGCGATGCGGCGGTCCGTCTTGCGGCGAAGCTGCGCGCGGAAGGCAATCGCGTCGACCTGGCGCTCAAGGCCCAGAAGCCGAAGAAGTTCTTCTCGCACGCCGACTCGAGCTGTGCGGCGAAGGCCGTGTTCCTCGGACCGGACGACGTCGCTGCGGGCAAGGCGCGGCTCAAGGACATGGAGACGCGCGAAGAGACCGAAGTATGCCTCTAGAACCCATCCTCGCCTCGATTGCGAACCGGTTCGACCGGATTCGCACCGGGCTTGTCGTCGGCTGCGACGACAGGTCCGTCGAAGACGCCCTGAAGGCGTTGCGGGGCGGGGTGTGGATGTCCGTGCCGGCGACGCCGGAGCTGCCGTTCGAGGACGGGCAGTTCGAGGTCGTCGTGCTGGAGGGGGCCGCCGTCACGCGCGAGAACGTGCGCGAGGCGCACCGCGTGCTGCGTCCGTCGGGGTGCCTCTTCTTCACGGTGAACGAGCGGACCGGCGGCCAGGACGGCCTCACGGCGCCGGAGATCTACAAGATCGTCCGCGAGGGCTACGACATCGTCGAGCTGAAGCGTCCGAAATGGTGGACCTTCGGCCGCAAGGGGCATACGATCACCGTTTGCGCGCGCATGAAGGCCTGGCGCGAGCACAAGGGCTTCATCCGTGAGGGTCAGCTGCCCTTCACGCCATTCAGGAGCAGGACATGAAGAGACTTCTCGTCACCGCGGCCGTGCTGGCGCTGTCGGCCGCCGGACTTGTCGCCGCCGTTTCTTCCGGCGTTTCGCGGCGGAAGGACCAGCCGGCGCCGATCGTCGATCCCGCCGAGCTCAACGCCCGGGGCATGGAGCGCATTGTCACGGCGCAAAGCAATCTCACGGCCTCGCTGGAGGCCCTGCGCGTGGCGCAGGAGCAGCACGCGGGCAAGGACGCGGTCGCCGGCCTTCGGCGCGATGCGGCCAAGAGGCGTTCCGTCTTGCAGCGTGCCTACGAGGACAGCGCCCGCGACTTCCTGGCCGCGGCCGACCGCAACGACAACGACGCCTGCTACAACCTCGGCGTCTGCTGCCTGTACGGCTACGGTGTCGTCAGGGACGAGGCGAAGGCCTTCCGCTACCTCGAGCGCGCGGCCGACAACGGACACGCCGCGGCACAGGGCAAGCTCGGCGTCTGCTATCGCGACGGCATCGGTTGCGAGGCGGATTCCGAGGCGGCGATCGCCCGGTTTGCCGAAGGCGCGAAGGGCGGCGACGCCTTCAGCGAGATGCAGTATGCGCTGGCGCTGATTTCCGGACGTGGCGTCGCGGCGGCGGACGAGGCGGAGGGCATGAAGTACCTCCGGCGTGCGGCCGACAAGCGGCTCGTCGAGGCGATGGACGTCTACGCCCAGAAGCTGATGGATCTCGTCGGCTTTGTCAAGGCAAGACCCGCGAACGCGAGCGAGGAGGCCCGAAGCGCGGCCGAGCGCAAGGACGAGGCGGAAATCGCCCGCTGGCGACGTGATGCGATCGGCTACTGGTGCCACTGCGCGATGAACCTCCAGTACGCTCCGTCGATGGTCCGGCTGGCGAAGTGCTACCGTGACGGCACGGTCGTCGCCCGAAACGAGCGCCTGGCGGTCTACTGGTTCTACCGTGCCGCGATGGACTACGACGATGTCGAGGCGATGGCGATGATGGCGGACTGCTGCGAGAAGGAGACGGCCGGCCTGAAGCGCGAGGTCGAAGTGACGCGGCGCGACGGGACGACCGTGACGGTCAACACGCGGCACTGGTGGCTGACGCGTGCGGACAAGACCAACGGCGAACCCCTGGCGCGCCGCATGGCCGCGATCTGGCTGTCCGAACACGGTCCGCATCTCTTCGACCGACTGGATTTGCCGTCGGCGGCCCCCGCGCCATGAAGCGTCCGATCCTCTTCGCCCTGACCCTGATGCTGTCGGCCGCATCCTTTGGCGCGGCGGACACGGTCGGCGCGGTTCGGCTGCTGCTTGCCCGACGTTCTTCGGTTGACGCGCGGAAATACGCCGCGGCCGTGGAGTGCGTCATGGAAGGTGCGCGCAACGGCATGCTGGTTCCCCAGTTCGTGGCGGCCGTCCTGTCCGAGTCGTCGGACTGGCCGGCGTCGGCCCGCCTGACTCCGGAATGCCGCAAGGCGTACCTCGACCGGTCTCGTCCTTATCTCCAGACGGTTGCCGAGCGGGAGAACAACGCCTTGGCCTGGTATCTGCTCTACCTTGATTCCCACGACGAGACCTGCCTGGAGAAGGCCGCTGACGGCGGCAATCCGCATGCGCTGAACCAGCTCGGGACGCGGCGGCTGACGGTCGTGCTTCAGGATCCGGGCGCAGACCCCGAGGAGCGGCGGGAGATCCTGCGGACGAGCTTCTCCTCTTTCCGTCGGGCGGCCGACCAGGGCGACGCGAACGGTCTCAACAACCTCGGCATCTGCCTGCAGAACGGCTGGGGCTGCGTCCGGGACGAGGCGAAGGCCTTTGACTGCTTTTCGCGCGCCGCCCAGAAGGGGCATACGGAGGCGATCAACAACCTGGGCCGCTTTTATCGCGAAGGGGTGTATGTCGAGCAGAACCTGAAACGCGCCCTCCGCTGCTTCCGCATGGCTGCGGAGCAGGGTGACGTCAGCGGCAAGATCAACTACCTCCTCGCCATGATCCGCGGGGAAGGCATGCCGGCGGACGTTCCGCAGGGGATCCGGCTCCTGGAGCGCATGGCGTCCCGGGGGCAGGTCGAGGCGATGGACTGCCTGTCGGAATGTTATTCGACGGGACTCGGCACCCTGGAGCCGAATGCGGCGAAATCGGTCTTGTGGATGATGCGGTCCAGGGCCGCGCAAGGCGACGCCAACGCCGCCGAATGGCTGAAGGAGAACCATGAAAGTACTGATGATCGGTGACGTGGTCGGCTCGCCCGGCAGGAACATCTTCAAGCGCGAGGTGCCGCGACTTCGCCGCGAGCTGGGCCTCGCCGCCGTGATCGTCAACGCCGAGAACGCCGCCGCCGGTTCGGGCATCACGGCCGCGCTCGCGAAGGAGTTCCTCGAGGCGGGGGCGGATGCGGTGACGCTCGGCGACCACACGTGGGGACAGAAGGAGTTTCCGGGGCAGATCGGCTCCGTGGACCGTCTGGTGCGTCCCGCGAACTATCCGTCGGACTGTCCCGGCAAGGGCTGGACGCTGGTGACGCTCCCGACCTGTCAAATCGCCGTCGTCAACGTCCAGGGCCGCGTTTTCATGAACCCGGTGGACTGTCCCTTCAAGACGATGGACCGCATCCTCAACGAGATTCCGAAGAATGTTCCCGTTTTCGTCGACTTCCACGCCGAGGCGACGAGCGAGAAGATCACGCTCGGCTACTATCTTGACGGACGCGTCACCGCGGTCTGTGGCACGCACACGCACGTGCAGACCTCGGATACGCTCGTCCTGCCGAAGGGAACGGCCTACCTCACCGACCTTGGGATGACCGGTCCCTACGTGAGCTCGATCGGACGCGACCTCAAGCCCGTGACGCGCCGCTTCATCACGGGCATGCCGTCCCGCTTCGACGTCGCGGACGGTCCGTGCGTCCTCGAAGGCGCCGTCATCGACTTCGATCCCGCGACCAAGGTCGCCTCGGCGATCGAAACGGTCCGCATCCGCGAGCCCTTCGCCCGATGACGCTGATCTGGGATTGGAACGGGACGCTTCTCGACGACACGCAGGCGTCCGTCGACGCCCTGAACGACCAGCTCGTCCAGAGGGGACTCGACCCCGTCTCCGTCGCCTTCTACCGCGAGCGCTTTGCGTTTCCGGTGCGTCCGTTCTACGCCCTGTGCGGCATAGACCTCGCTCGCGAGGACTGGGACGCCCTTGCGCAGGACTATCACGACGCCTATCATCGCCATGCCCGCGACGCGCAGTTGGCGGCGTCCGCCCGCGAGGCCCTCGACCTCGCCCGGCGCCGCGGCTGCCGCCAGGCGATCGTCTCCGCCCTCCGCCAGGACTACCTCGACGCTGCGGTCGGCCGGTTCGGGATCTGCGGATACTTCGACGCCGTCATCGGAACGGACAACCTTGACGGGGGCAGCAAGCTGGACCGCGCCCGCGCCTTTGTCGCAACCCTCAGCTCCCGATCCCCGGCCCCCGACTCCCGGCCTTCCTTCGTCTGCATCGGCGATTCGCTCCACGACAAGGAGGTCGCGGACGCCCTCGGCGCACGCTGCATCCTCTATTCCGGCGGCAGTCACTCCCCCGAGCGCCTCGCCCGCGTCGCCCCCGTCGCCGAAACCCTGACCGAAGCGGTACGTCTGGCCCTTGCGCAGGGCGACTCTTCCCAATGCGCCGCCGTTTTGCTATAATCGGCGCCTGAATTTTTGGGAAGAAGAGAAGCGATGGCGAAAGAGAATTACGGCGCAGACAGCATCAAGACACTCGATCCGGTGACGCATATCCGCATGCGGCCGGGCATGTACGTCGGCGAACCCGGCACGGGCGCGATGTACCATGACTGCATCTACATTTTGATGAAGGAAGTCATCGATAACGCAATCGATGAATTCGTGCAGGGTTTTGGCAAGAAAATCGACGTTAACGTCAATTATGACACGGGCGAGGTGAGCGTCCGGGATTACGGGCGCGGCATTCCTCTCGAGAAGGTGGTCGACTGCGTCAGCCAGATGAACACGGGCGGCAAGTACGACAACGAGAACTACCAGTTCTCGGCCGGCATGAACGGCGTCGGCACGAAGGCCGTCAACGCGCTTTCCGAGTTCTTCGAGGTGCGGGCGTTCCGTGACGGCGCGTACGCCGAGGGCTTCTTCAAGGAAGGGCGTCTACAGTCCCAGAAGCGCGGAAAGTGCGCGAAAAGTGAACCGAACGGAACGTATATCCGCTATAAGCCCGACGTGAAGGTGCTCAAGAACTTCAAGGTGCGCGAGGAGCACGTCCTGCGGCGCATGAAGATGTACTGCTACGTCAACGCGGGGCTCACGATCAACCTGAACGGACAGACCATCTGCTCTGAGAAGGGCCTTTCCGACCTCATCACGGACGAGGCGCAGTTTGAGAAGCTCTACGCGCCGTTCCACCTGAAGACGAAGACGCTCGAGATCATCTTCACGCACACGAACCGCTTCGGCGAGGAGTACCACACGTTCGTGAACGGACAGTACACGACGGACGGCGGCACGCACCTCACCGCGTTCAAGGAGGCGCTCACGAAGGCCCTGAACGACTACGATCCGAAGAAGAAGTTCGACGGCGACGACATCCGCGACGGACTCCTCGGCGCGGTTTCGGTGAGAATCATGAATCCGGTCTTCGAAGGCCAGACGAAGATCAAGCTCGTGATGAACGACCTCCGGTCCGACCTCGTCGCGCAGATGCGCAAGGAGATCGAGACGGTTCTCCACCGTTCGCCGGCGGAGACAGACAAGCTCATTGCGAAGATCGAGGAGACGGGCAAGATCCGCAGCCAGCTCAACACGATCAAGAAGCAGGCGCGCGAGCGCACGCAGGCCGTGTCGGTGCGCGTGCCGCAGCTGAAGGACTGCAAGAACCACCTGAAGCTCGACAAGATCAACAAGAAGACCGGCAAGCCCGAGGGCGACGACACGATGATCTTCCTCACGGAGGGGCAGTCCGCCGGCGGCACGCTGGGCCTTGCGCGCGACACGATGAACCAGGCGGTCTTCTTCCTCAAGGGCAAGCCGCTCAACACGTGCGGGCTCAACAAGGACGTCCTCTACAAGAACGAGGAGTTCTTCAACCTCATCAAGACGCTCGACATCGAGGAGACGCTCGACCACCTGCGGTATTCGCGCATCATCTTCGCGACGGATGCCGATGTGGACGGACTCCACATCCGCATGCTCCTCACGACGTTCTTCATGCGCTTCTACCGTCAGCTCATCACGGACGGACGCGTCTTCATCCTGGAGACGCCGCTCTTCCGCGTCCGCAACAAGAAGGAGCACTACTTCTGCTATTCGGACGCCGAGCGCGAGGCGGCGATCAAGAAGTGCGGCAAGGGCTGCGAGATCACGCGCTTCAAGGGCCTCGGCGAAATCGACAAGGACGACTTCAAGGGCTTCATCGGCGACGAGATCCGCCTGACGCCCGTCACCTGCGCGGACGACCAGGACGTCGAGAAGACGATCAAGTTCTACATGGGATCCAACACGCCCGAGCGCAAGGACTACATCATGGACTCGCTCGTGTGTGATTCGTCGGAGTTTTAAGTGATGTCAGATAAGCATAAAGAGAACGAGCCGCCGAGCCTTTTTGACGACCTGAGCCTGTTTGCCGCGCAACCCGCGGGGGCGACGTCCTCGTCGCCCCGGAAGAAGGACGGCGAAGGTGCCGCCAAAACGACTCAGACCAATCCGCCTCCCCCGCCTCCGCCGCCTCCCAAGCCGGGCCTGACGGGCGTCGGTCCGATGCGGGATCTCTTTGACTTCAACTTCCGCCAGTATTCGGCGTATGTCATCTGCTCGCGCGCGATTCCCGCGCTGGAGGACGGCCTCAAGCCCGTGCAGCGCCGCATCATGCACTCGCTGTACGAGAAGGACGACGGACGCTACACGAAGGTCGCGAACATCGTCGGTCACGCGATGCAGTATCATCCGCATGGCGATGCCTCGATCGGCGACGCCTTGTGCGTCCTCGCGAACAAGCTCTGGGGCAAGGGCCTCGGCTACCTCATCGACGGACAGGGCAACTACGGTTCGCTCCTCACCGGCATGCCGCACGCCGCGACGCGTTACATCGAGTGCCGGCTCACGGAACTCGCCCGCAAGGAGGTCTTCAACAAGAAGACGACGACGTACGTCCCGAACTACGACGGCCGCAAGGAGGAGCCCGTCTACCTGCCGGCGAAGATCCCGCTTCTGCTGATGCTCGGCGCGGACGGCATCGCCGTCGGTCTCTCGACCGCGATCCTGCCGCACAACTTCACGGAGCTCCTCGAGGCCGAGATCGCGATCCTCCAGAAGAAGCCGTTCCAGGTCTATCCCGACTTCCAGCTCGGCGGCGTCATGGACGTCTCCGACTACCAGGACGGACTCGGCAAGGTGAAGATCCGCGCGAAGATCGAGAAGGAGGGCAAGGGCCTCGTCATCACGGAACTGCCTTGGGGCGAGACGACGGACTCCATCGCCGAGTCGATCGAGGAGGCGATCAAGAAGAAGAAGGTCGGCGTGCGCAAGCTCCACGACCTCACGAGCGACACGGTCCGCATCGAGCTCGAGCTCCAGACGGGCGAGAATCCCGACAAGGCGATCACCGCGCTCTACGCCTTCACGAACTGCGAGAAGTCCATCTCCTCGCGTCCGATCGTCCTTGACGCCGGCCGTCCGAAGCTGATGACCGTCTCGGAGATCCTCAAGCGCAACGTCGACCGACTCCTCGAGCTCACGAAGCGCGAGCAGGAGATCCGCCTCGGCGAACTCGACGAGCTCTTCCACGCCCGCACGCTGGACCGCATCTTCATCGAGGAGCGCATCTACAAGCGCATCGAGACGGAGAAGACGAACGAGGGCGTCAAGGCGACGATCCGCACGGGTTTCCAGCCGTTCCTCAAGGAGCTGCGCCATCCCGAGATCACGGACGAGGACATCGAGCGCCTCCTGAAGATTCCGATCCGCCGCATCTCGCTCTTCGACATCAACAAGAACCGCGAGGAGATCGACGGCATCCTCAAGGAGGAGGCGCAGGTCAAGGACAACCTCAACCACCTCAAGGCCTTCGTGACGAAATACCTGAAGGGACTGCTCAAGGAATACGGCAAGAAGTATCCGCGCTACACGAAGATCGAGGCCGGCGCCTTCAAGGAGGTCGACGTCCGCGCGATCACCGCGAGCGAGCTCACGATCAAGTGGGACAAGGAGAACAACTACATCGGCTCCGGACTCCGCAACGGCGACGAGCTCTTCAAGTGCTCCTCCCTCGACGAGCTCATCCTCATCTGGAAGAACGGCAAGTTCCGCAAGGTCCAGCCCGAGGACAAGATCTTCGTCGACAAGGACCTCCTCGCCGTCTTCCGCTACAACCAGGAGAAGGACCGCGAGGCGCTCGACTTCACCTGCGTCTACGAGGAGGGCGGCTACGGCTTCAGCTACATCAAGCGCTTCCGCTTCGGCGGCCTCATCCGCAACAAGGACTACTGGCTCGCGCCCGAGAAGCCGAAGTCGAAGATCCTGCTCCTGCAGAAGGGCTGCCCCGAGACGCTCTACGTCAAGTTCAAGCCGGCGAAGGGACAGAAGATCCACCAGCAGTACTTCCAGCCGAGGGAGCTCGTCAGCCGCGTCAACCGCGAGACGGGCAAGAGCGAACAGCAGGAGGTCGTCCCGATCCGCACCGCGACGACGAAGGGCAAGCAGCTCACGACGAAGCCGATTGCCCGCGTCTCCGGCACGAAGGGCACCTGGTGGGACGACGGCGAAACCCCGTCGAAGGGCGTGCTGGACTGACGGAGAAGGACGGGACGGTCAGCCGTTCCGCATCCGCCGCTCGACGTCTTGGACGACGAGGCCGGCGAGGGCGAAGCCGAAGATGGCGGTCGTGTGGGCGACCGTTCCGTTGAGGCGCGCCTTCATCGCCGCCCACGAGTCTTCCGCGTCGGGCTGCACGACGTCGCCCAGGTTTTCGCGGTGCTCGGGACTCCAGACGCAGGTGAACGTGCGCGACGGCAGGCCGCCGGTCTTCTTGAAGCGCTGGCGCAACGCGCGGGCGAGTCCGTCGCCCTCGATCTTGCGGAATTCCGTCGCACGGATCTGGAAGGGGTCCATCTTGAGCGCCGCGCCCATCGAGGCGAAGAGGGTGACGGACGGAAGCGACAGCGCGTGGCGGATGAGCGCCGCCTTGCAGGACAGGGAGTCGATGGCGTCGATCACGTAATCGTAGCGCTCGAGCCCGAAGTCCGCGGCGTTCGCCTCGCCGTAGGCCTCCGCCCGCACCGTGAGCTTCACGTCGGGATTGATCTCCCGAAGGCGCGTGGCCAGCACCTCGACCTTGACCTGTCCCTCCGTCTTCGTCGTCGCCATGAGCTGGCGGTTCACGTTGGTGACGGCGACGCGGTCCGAGTCGACCAGCAGCAGTTCGCCGACGCCCGTGCGGACCAGCGACTCGGCGCACCAGCTGCCGACGCCGCCGAGACCGACGAGGGCGACTTTCGCGGACGCGAGGGCGTCCAGCGTGCGCGTGCCGAGCATCAGTTCCGTACGTTTGAAGAGAAGAGGATGTGACATGCCGTGCATTATACCACTTTTGAGGGGATCGGGGCGCGCCGCCCCTTAAAAGGGGATGCCCTGATCGGCGGCTGGGCTGCCGTCGTTTCCGTATGCCCGTCCGGCGCCCCGTTGTGATATAATGGGCGTCGGAGGTAGCGAATGACGATTTCATATCAAGGCAAGACGGAGACGGCGGAAGGTCGGACGCTGGCGGAGCTGATGTCCGCCAAGGGCGTCGACACGGCAAAGGCCATCGTGGAGGCGGGCGGCGAGATCTACGCGCCGGGGAGCGACCTCGGTGCGGTTGCGCTGACGGAGGGAATGGAGGTCAACGTCTTTCGCGTCGTCGCCGGGGGCTGAGAAGAGCGAATAGGTTAAAGTGAATGGTGAATACCTATCTGACTGAGACCGAGCGAGAGATCCTGGAGAAGGCGAGGATCGGCATTGCAGGCGCGGGGGGACTCGGGTCCAACTGCGCGATGCACCTCGTGCGAGCGGGGCTTCGGAAGTTCGTCATCTGCGACTTCGACGTCGTCAGCGCATCGAACCTCAACCGCCAGTTCTTCTTTCGGGATCAGATCGGACGGAAGAAGGTCGCCGCGCTCGGGGAGAACCTCCGGCGGATCGAGCCCGAGTTGGACTTGGAACTGTGCGATATCCGCCTGGATTCGGAGTCTGTCCGCAAATTATTTTCAGATTGCGACATCGTCGTGGAAGCCGTTGACGGGGCGGAGACGAAGGTGATGATTCTTTCGGCGCTGTTCCCGTCGGGGAAGCCGCTCGTCACCGCGAGCGGGATGGCCGGCTGGGGCCGGAGCAATGCGATGCGGGTCCGCCGGATGGGCCGCAGCCTGATTGCCGTCGGGGACGGCGAAAGCGCCGTGGACGGGGGACAGTCCCCGCAGAGTCCGCGCGTGGGCCTCGCCGCCGCCCTGCAGGCGAACGCCGTCGTCGCCCTCCTCCTCGGCCAGGAACCGTAGGGGAGGCGTCCCCGCCTCCTCAGCAGGAAGGACGGATGAATTGACCTAGCCGGGCGGGCGACTGTTCACACCTCTACGCGCTTCTGTTCTATGCAACGCGTCGCAAACATTCCGCGCTTCGCGCTCCATGTTCGCAACGCTTCACGTCGGAATCGGTGTCAAAGAGACCCACACTTATGCCCGAAGCCTCAAATTTCTTCCTCCGTAGAAAAACCGTAGAAAACATAATTCTCAATGGTACGTTTACCCTTGCCAATGAGAATTATGTCGTGGTATACTTTATGTGCTCCCTGGGATTGAACCCGCCGGTGCAGGCGGGGTAGAGGAGGGAGTCTGCA
>CAMEZU010000029.1 GCA_945947925.1 uncultured Verrucomicrobiota bacterium | reverse complement strand
CAACCCGGCCCGCCGCGTCCAGAACTTCGCGTTCCCCGAAATCACGGCGAAGGGTGTTCTCTCCCTCACCCTGACGGTCCCCGGTCTCGGCAAGGACGGTGCAGCCTTCGAGGACTTCTGCACGTTCGGACGCATCCCGCGCTTCGAGCGCGTTCCCGGCAAGGCGACGCCGTTCGGCGTCACCAATGTCTCCGACCTCGATCTCTCGGGACTCGCCTACGACCTCGGCTTCTCGCTCTGCCGTCACTTCACCGCGTGGAAGGGCATCGAACCGATGCGCGGAAAGCCCGCGCTCGCCGGACTCGACCGCGCCGTCGAGAACAACCACAAGGCGGGTCTCAAGCCCTGGATCCAGCTGTACGGACCGCCCGCCTGGACCCTCCCGCCCGAGATGGGCCGCACCGACGAGTTCGAGCCTGCGCCGTTCAAGCTCGAGGACTGGGCGAACATCATCGACACCCTCGCGAAGCGGTATCAGGGCAAGCTCTACGGCTTTGAGTTCCTCAACGAAATCGTCCCCGGCAAGGCCTGCAAGGATCCCGTCAAGGAATACGTCGACATCTGCCGCGTCGGCTACGAGACGGTCAAGAAGAACGATCCGAACCTTGTCTGCCAGCTCGCGGGCGGACTCTGGCCGCACAGCTACCGCGTCGATCTCCTGAACGCCGGCGTTGCGAAGTACGTGGACGTGCTGCCCGTTCACTACTCGAACTACGAGGGCGTCAAGGAGGCCGAGCGCGACCTCGCGATCCGCGGCATCAGGAACGTGAAGGTCGCGGACAACGAGACGGCCAAGGGCTATTCGATCTGGAACTATCCGCCGGACATGGCCTTCGAGAAGTCGCTCGTCCAGTGCCATCACGTCATGACCCGCTGGCCTGACGAACTCTGCGCCGGCGCGGCGTTCATCACCTACTTCGGCGGCAACGCCGACGCCTGCGGCAACTGGAGCTTCATGCTCGACTTCTGTTCGCCGCGTCCCGTCGCCGCGACGCTCGCCGTCGTCCAGGGCAAGCTCGGCTATGCGAAGCCGATCGGCAAGTTCTTCCTCGGCGAAACCGTCTGCCATCTCTTCGAGCGCGACGGCAAGGCAATCCTCTTTCTGACGACGCCCGGCAAGGAAGGAGTTGCCGTCCGGCTGCCGGCAAAGGGTGCGGTGACCGTCACCGACTTCCAGGGCAACGAGACGTCCGTCGACGACGCCACGGTGACGACGGGCGACATGCCGGTCATCGTCGAAGGCGCCGATCTCGACGTGCTCAAGCTTCACACGGCGCTCTTCATCGGGACGGCTTCTGCGCCGACGGCGTTGCCGCAGGTCGTCGTGGACGAAGCCGACGAGATGAGGGTGCCGGTCACGGTCTCCAATCCCTACGCCGAGGAGAAGACCTTCACGATCTCCTTCGATCAGGCCTGGGGCGATGTCGTTCGTTTCCCGGTCACGCTCGCGCCCGGAGCGTCCGAGATCCTCGAGGTGACGGTCGTGCGCAGTCCGAAGCTGAAGGCCTCCAACACATTGAGCATGGGGATTCAGACATCGGGCGTTTCGCAGGTCAAGAAGCCGTTCGTCCTTTACATCACCGACGAATCGTCGCTCGGCAATCTCGCCGCCAACGGCGGCTTCGAAGGGAATGGGGCGCCGTGGAAGGGTGAGGGACGTCAGGTCGCCGCGCCGCTGCCCGGAGCGCCGGACAACAAGGCCCTCGAACTCAAGGGCGTCGGCAAGGGGTACAAGCATCAGACGGCCCGCGCCAAGCTCCCCGTGCCGGGCGGCACGTATCTCTACAGCGCCTGGGTGCGCGGCAACGGCATGGGCGGCGGCTCCAATCTCGACGAGTACGATGCGAGCGGGAAGCATCTGAAGAACTACATGATGCTCAATGTCTTCACCGTTCCGGGGAGCGGCACGAAGGGCTGGAACTACCTCAGCAAGAAGTTCACGTTCAAGTCCGAGGCCGAGACGCTTGCGATGACGCCGGTCGCCGAGGGCAAGGAGGGGGCGAGCATCCTCTATGACAACATCCAGCTTGCGCTCTACAAAGGGACGGACTACATGGCGTTCGCTGCGGGTGACAAGGCGAAGTCCTCGCCGATTCCGCTCCTCTGCGAGAACCAGGTCCGCGCCGGGGACGGCTACGCCTGGACGGAGAAGAACGTCGCCGGCATTGCGACCTTCACCTGGACCAAGGAGGCGCTCGTCTTCGAGGCCGTCGTCGAGGACGACGTGATGGACGCGAAGCCGGTCGTCTCCGAGTCCGGCGAGGAGACGCTGAAGGGCGATGCGATCGCACTCTGCCTCTATCCGCGGATCGGTCCAGACGGCCTCCCGGAAGGAGAACAGCTCCGCTGGTACATCTCGAAGGCGAGTCCTGGCGGCGGTTCGGGCGCGTCCACGGTCTTCCGTCCGAAGGCCTATTCGATGGGCGCGAAGTCCGGTCAGCTCTGCAAGGACTCGTCCGTCTACCAGCTTTCGCTGACGCGCGAGGGGACGCTGACGACCTACCGCCTGACGATTCCGTGGGCCGAGATTCCCGGCTTCTCGCCGGCGAAGGGCGCGGGCTTCGGATGCAACATCGTTCTCACCGACTCGGACAAGACGGACGTGAAGGGCTCCGTCGTCTGGGGCGCGGGACTCAAGGAGGATGCGATTGGCTGCGGCTTCGTCACGCTCGTTCCTTAAGCGGTTCGCCGTTCTCTGCCTGTTTCTCGCGGATTTCGGTGCACGGACATCGGTCAAATTTGATATACTATGCGCTATTGATTTTAAGCATAAGGAGATTGATCAAGATGAGACCTGTAGTTCTGATTATCCGTGACGGTTGGGGTGTGAACGAGCGCGCCGAGTGCAATGCGGCCTATCTCGCCAAGACGCCTGTCATCGATGGCCTTCGCGCGCGTTATCCGCACTGCCTGCTCGATTGCTGCGGCGAGGCGGTCGGCCTGCCGGACGGGTATCAGGGTTCCTCCGAAGTCGGCCACCTCAACATGGGCGCCGGCCGCATCGTCGTCCAGGAGCTCAAGCGCATCGACGACGGCCTCGCGTCGGGCAGCCTCTTTGACAATCCGAAGTGGACGAACCTCATCGCGAACTGGAAAAAGAACAACTCGACCTTCCACTTCTTCGGCCTCCTGCAGGACGAGGGTGTCCACGCCCACCAGGAGCACCTCTTCAAGTTGATGAAGCGCGCGCGCAGCGAGTTCCCGGAAGGGAAGATCGTCGTTCATCCGTTCCTGGACGGACGCGATACGCCGCCGCGTTCCACGCTCGAGTACATCGCCCGTCTGAAGCAGGAGCTCGCGACGGTCGGCAACGCGACGATCGGCACGGCGATGGGCCGCTACTACGGCATGGACCGTGCGAAGAAGTACGCGCTCACCGACACCGCCTACGAGTGCATCGTCAACTGCAAGGGTACGAGGATCGGCTCGATCGAGGAAGCCGTCAAGCACGAGTACGAGACGGGCAAGACGCCGGACAACACGCCGATGACCGACGAGTACATCCCGTGCTACGTGATCGGCGACTACGCCGGCATGAAGGACGGTGACGTCGTCATGCACACGAACTACCGTCAGGACCGTGCGATCCAGCTCACGCAGGCGTTCGTCTGTGACGACTATCCGGGCACGCGCTCGAGCCGTCCGAAGGTGACGTTCCTCGGCTTCTCGCGCTACTGGGACGAGTTCGAGGACTTCCTCCTCGGCGCGGACGAGGGCGGAAGCTCGATGGACAACCTCCTCGGCGAGGTCATCTCCAAGGCCGGTCTCCGTCAGCTCCGCATCGCGGAAACGCAGAAGTTCCGCCATGTGACGAGCTTCTTCAACGGCAAGTCCACGACGCCGTCCGTCGGCGAGGACCAGGTCGACGTGCCGAGCCGCTTCGATCCCGCGACGTTCGCCTCCCATCCTGAGATGGACGCCTACACGGTGACCGAGGAGCTCCTCAAGCGTCTCGAGAATAATCCGTACGGCTTCATCGTGGTCAACTACGCGAACTGCGACATGGTCGGCCACACGGGAGACCTTGCTGCGGCGACGAAGGCGACGGAAGTCGTCGACGAGTGCATCGGCAAGATCCTGCCGCGCCTCATGGAGCTCGACGCCCATGTCCTCATCTTCGCGGACCACGGCAACGCCGAGCAGATGGTCGACTACAAGTCGGGTCTCACCAAGACCTCGCACACGCTCAACCTCGTCGAGTGCTTCTACGTCGCGAACGATGCGGCCGGCGTGCGCCTCACGCCGCTCGCGAAGCTCTCCGCCGTTGCGCCGACCGCGCTGCAGATGCTCGGCATCCCGGTTCCGCCGGAGATGACGACGCCTTCGCTGCTCGTGGGCAAGGAGCCCTGGTCCAAGACCGCGCTCAACGTCTGAGGACGGAAACGCCCGGATGTCGAGATTCGGAAACACAGGCAGAGCGTTCGGGGCGATCGTCGCCTTGGCGCTCTGCGTTTTCGTTCAGTCCGCCGTTGCCGCCGTCCCGGTCGTGACGCGCTTCAGGAGCCCGAAGAACGCCGACCGCCCGGTCCGAAAGGGGACGTCGCTGATTGTCCTCCACACGACCGAGGCGCCGGCCAAGGGGTCGCTGCGCCATCTTTCCGAGCGCGGCGAATGCCATTACTGCGTAACCGAGGACGGGACGGTCTACCAGATCGTCGACCGTCATCGCGTCGCGTTCCATGCCGGCACCTCGATGTGGAACGGCAAGACGAACGTCGACAACTTCTCTGTCGGCATCGAATGCGTCGGCTATCACGACAAGGCGATGCCCATGGCGCAGATCAAGTCGATCCGCGCCCTTGTCAAAGAGCTTCAGGGACTTTACAAGCTCTCCGACGACAAGGTTGTCACCCACTCGATGGTTGCGTACAGCGAGCCGAACAAGTGGCATAAGAAGAAGTGTCGGGGACGGAAGCGCTGCGGCATGCTTTTTGCGATGCCGAGCGTCCGCGCGGCCCTCGGCCTCAAGAAACGCGCCGCCTTCGATCCCGATGTGAAGGCGAAGCGGCTTGTTGTCGGAGACGACACGCTCCTGCCTCAGGTCCTTTACGGCAAGAGGGACACGATGCGCAAGGCGTACGGGACGGCTCAGGTTGCCGCACTGCCGAAGAAACCGCTGCCGCCGCCGAAGGGTGGCGCCGCTCCGGCTGTCCGTCCGTCCGTCCCTGTTCCTGCGCCGGCCTTTCGCAAGATTCCGCAGTCGATTCCCGAGCTGAAGGCCCAGGGGTTCGTTTCCGTCGGGTCTGTCGCAAAGAAGAACCTGCCGATCAACATCGTCGGCGCCAAGTGGAATTCGCCCGATACCTATTACACGATTCGCGGACGCGTCATCGCCGGCAACATCCTCGACCCGTATCACGTCGAGGAAGGCATGAACGTCTGGGTCAAGAAGTGATCCGCCTCACTTGCCGCTCGTGATGACGTGCGACAGCACGGCGAGCGACTGGGCGAGGTCGACGTTCTGGACGATGACGCCCTTGGGGACGTCGATCTGGATCGGGCAGAAACTGAGGATTCCGCGAATGCCGGCGGCGACAAGCTCGTCGGCGCATTTCTGCGCGGCGGCCGTCGGCACGGTGAGGATGCCGAGCTTCAGCTTGAGACGGCGGACAAGCCGCGTGAGGTCTTCCATCGGTCGCACCTTGACCCCGTGGAAGGTCTTGCCCGACAGGTCCGGATCGCTGTCGAAGGCGGCGGCGATGGAAAGGTTCTGCTCCTCGAAGCCCGAGTAGCCGAGAAGGGCGCGGCCGAGTGAACCGACACCGACCAGCACGGCGTCCGTCGCGTTGTCCCATCCGAGTGCGCGGTTGATGGCGTCGCAGAGCTCTTTTGCGGGATATCCGCGGCGCGGCTTGCCTGACACGCCCGACATCGCCAGGTCCTTGCGCGTCAGCACGGGATCGAGCCCGAGTTCCTCGGCCAGGACGGCGCTCGAGACGGTAAGCTCGCCCCCTGCGATCTTCGCCTTGATCGCACGCAAGTAGATCGGATACCGGCGAATCGTCGGCAACGGCAGCTGGATGGTCTTCGTTTCCTCTTTCATTTCGTTATTATTATATCAAATTGTCGCTCTCCTGGCGGCGCGACTTGTCAATGCAACTTTAGTCCGTCGGACGACTTTAGATTGCACCTCGCGGATGACTTAGTCTATAATAGTGACAGATCAACCCCAAAGGAGCCTGTTGTCATGATGAAGCCTATTGTCGCCGCAGCCGTTCTCGCGCTGTCGTTTTCAGCCTTCGCCGTCTCGCCCCTCAAGGACGTCAACGCCCGCACCCGCGAGGAGAAGGTGAAGCTCTTCACCGACCGCGAGTTCGGCCGCCGCGTCGTGGAGCGTCCCGAGTACCTGACCTTTACCGAGGCGACACCGGCGCAGGACATGCTGGACGGCGCGGCCGTGCGCAAGCAGATCCGCATCACCTACGGCGGACCTTACGGCACGAACTCCTTCGTCGCCACGGCCTTTCTGCCGAAGACGCGCAAGCCGGCCCCGACCTTTCTCCTCATCAACAACCGCCATCCCGACCTCAAGATGGCCGATCCCGACCGTGTGGTGAAAAAGGAGTTCTGGCCTGTCGAGGAGATCATCGCGCGCGGCTATGCGACCGTGATGTTCCATACGTGGGATGTCGCGCCGGACTGGAACTCGGGTTGCACGGAAGGTGTCTTCGCCTGCTTCGAGAAGAAGGCGTCGTACCGGCCGACGAACCGTTGGGGCACGCTTTCCGCCTGGGCCTGGGGGGCGAGCCGCGTCATGGACTGGATGGAGACGGAGTCCGCGATCGACCGCACGAAGATTGCCGTGGTGGGCCACAGCCGCGGCGGCAAGACCGCGCTTTGGACGGCCGTGACCGACCTGCGTTTCGCCTATTCCTGCGTCAACGACTCGGGCTGCGCGGGTGCGAAGCTCAATCATATGGACCTCCCCGAGTCCGAGCACATCGCCTGCATCGTGAAGACGTTTCCCTACTGGTTCTGTCTGGACTACGTGGACTGCGCGAACCGCGAAATGGAACTCGACTTCGATCAGCACGAGCTCCTTTCCTGTGTTGCGCCGCGGCTTCTCGCCGTCGGCTCGGGCGCGGACGACAAGTGGGCGGGTCCTGCAGGCGAGCAGAAGGCGACGGAGCTCGCGAAGGGCGCCTGGGAGGATGTCTCGCGCGTCGACTACCATGTGCGTCCCGGGGGGCACGGACTCAAGCTTGTCGACTGGCAGGCCTATATGGATCACGCACAGAAGCACGGCTGGTAAAGTGGAGCGCGTATCAGTTCGACTCCATGAGCACGGGAAAAGATGGTACAATTTACAGCGGTGAGAGCGATTGCCGTGCCAAGCTGTTCATCTTCGCCCCTGGCGGAAAGATCATGGACGGCGTCCTCAATCCGACGAATCCTAGGTAATTGAATCCGATTAAGAAAGGAATGACGATGAAAAACTGGTTCAAGGTTGGTGCGGCCGCCCTCGCGGTCACGGTGTCGTTCGGCGGTTTCGCGGAAGAAACGCAGCCCGTCGCCTGCAAGCGCAAGCCACTCAAGGTGCTGATGATCGGCAATTCGTTCTCGATCTGCGTCCTGCACGAGATGCCGAAGATCGCGGCGGACCTCAACCTGCCGCTGGACCTCTGCTCGATGTACATCGGCGGCTGTTCGCTCGAGCGTCACATGCAGAACGTGAAGGCGCCGGAGACGAAGCCGTACAAGATCACCTGGAACTATGTCTCGACGGAAAAGGACGCGGTGCCGTTCAAGGCCCTGCTCGTGAAGGGCGGCAAGGACAACAAGGAAAACCGCGCCAATATTCCGGAGATGCTCAAGGCCGATGCCTGGGACGTTGTCACCATCCAGCAGGCGAGCCACGGCAGCTGGCAGCCCGCGACCTACGAACCCTACGGTACGCAGCTCATCGACACGATCAAAGAGGCGGCTCCTCAGGCGAAAATCGTCGTGCAGCAGACCTGGAGCTACACGCCGTGGGACAACCGTCTCGGCGACTGGGGCATCGACCAGAACACGATGTTCGGTGCGCTTGAGGCGGCCTACTATCATTTTGCCAAGCGTCACGGCCTTGAGATCATCCCGACCGGCAAGGCCGTCCAGGCCTATCGCAAGCAGCTTCCGGTCGTCTACACCGAGAAGTCGAACGACGACGACGTGTGCGGCACCTCCACCTTCGTCAAGAAGGACGGCAAGTGGTCCCCGAAGGGCGACGTCTTCCACTTCAACGCGCGCGGTGACTTCCTACAGGGACTCGTCTGGACGGCGAAGCTCTTCAACGTTGACGTGACGAAGGGCACGTACGTGCCGAAGTGCCTTGAGGCCCAGCCCGAGCGCGCGAAGCTCATGCGCCGGATCGCGACCGACACGGTGTTCGGAAAGTAACCGGTCTAATGTAGACGCGATGGTCCCCATCGCGTCTACGGAAATTGCTTGCGCAAATTGACCGATTGTTTCTGCGCGTAAATTCCTTCCTAAAGGCTTGCGCCATGATAGAATACTGCCACACTTGATCGGAGCATTGGTGAGCTCCGTGAGTTGAACTCTGGAGTCTCTCATGAAACGATTGGCGTCGGTTGCATTCTGTCTGGCTCATGTCGCGGCGGCTTTGGCCGCCGCGCCACATTGGGAATGGTGCGGCTGGGGTGGGGGCGGATGGTTCTGGTCTGCCGCCGCCGACCCGTCCGACGGCAACGTCTTCTACATGGGCGGTGATGTCGTCGGACTCTGGAAGACGACGGACGCCGGACGGACCTGGCAGTTCAAGAACGCGGGGCTCCCGAATTACGGCGTCTTCTCGCTCGCCGTCGCGCCGTCCGATTCCAAGACGGTGTACGCGCTCACCGAGGCAGGCGTCGCCGTGTCGACGGATGGCGCGGAGAGCTGGACGCATTGTACGGAAACCAAGTCCTCGGCGCTCAACGTGATCGCCAAGCGCGGCGAGTCCATCCATGCGCTGGCCGTCGATCCGACGGATCCGAAGACGGTCTACGCGGGCGGCTATTCGGGGCGTGCCGTCAAGTCCACGGACGGCGGCAAGACATGGGCGACCCTCGCGTACACGGGATCGTCCTCGTTTTCCGCCAAGGTCAATTCCATCGTCGTGTCGGAAGGGGATCGCAACCTGGTCTTCGTCTGCAATGCCGACCAGGGGCTCTACCGTTCCACCGATGCGGGTGCGACGTGGACGAAGGTCACGGGCGTGCCGAGCGGCGTACGGACGATCTTTTGGGCCGGACCGAAGGCCCCGCAGACCTGGTACGGTGCATTCGGCTCGAACGGTGTGCGGCGCTCGACCGACGGTGGTGTGACCTGGAGCGAGTTCGGCGCGCCCACCAGCAGCTGGCCGGCCCGCGACATCGTCTGCCGCCGGGACGATCCGCAGACCGTCCACATCCTCTATTGCCAGGGCTTCGACTGTCTGATCCGTACGACGCGCGACGGCGGGACGAACTGGGAGACCGGCCGCAACTACATCGCGGACCATGCGGCGAATCCGACCCTGCCGAAGAAGTGGGGCGCGGATACGTTCAGCGGACTCGAGAACCTGGCGATCAGTCCTGTGAATCCCGACCACATCCTCGCGCCCGGCAACTGGAACCCGTGCTTCTCGCGCGACGGTGGGCAGACCTGGAACGAGAGCTGCCGCGGGGCGGACATCACCTGCTTCCACGACATCCGGTTCCTCGACGGGTCTGTCTACGGCGCGGCGATGGACGAGGGCACGTGCAGGAGCGCCGACGGCGGCGCGCAGTGGACCGCGCTCTTTCCGCTGCAATGGACGGAGGGACTGAGCGGACACCACTGGCGGGTCCTGCCGCAGAAGCTCGCGAACGGAAAGACGCGCATCATCAGCACCGTCTCGCCCTGGGCGGGCTCGCAGACATATCCTGTGAAGGTTATCGTTTCGGAAGACGGCGGCAAGTCCTTCACGGAGGCAAAGGGACTGCCGGCGTATCGGACGCATGCGAATACAATGTGGGAAGAGGGGCACGGACGCGCCCTTGCAGCGGATCCGACGAATCCCGACGTCCTCTACCTCGGCATCGACGGCGATCCGGAGAACGGCAACGCGGGCGGCGGCATCTTCAAGTCGACGGACGGCGGCCACTCCTGGAGCCAGCTCCCGAACCAGCCCGCAAGCCGCCGGATGTTCTACGGCCTCGCCGTCGACCCGATGAATCCCCAGCGCATCGTGTGGGGCGCGTGCGGGGACAGCTCGGGCGTCTACGTGTCCGAAGACGGCGGCTCGAGCTGGACGAAGGCGAGCGGGCTCAACGACTGGATCTACAACATCGAGATTTCGCCGAACGGCACGATCTACGCGAGCGGCAACCAGCTGTACCGCAGTACGGACCACGGCCGGTCGTTCCGCACCGTCTCGTCCTACACCTGCGGCGGTACGGTGATGGGCATAGCGGTCGATCCGAACGACGAGAACCGCGTCTGGACATCCGTCTCCGGATGGAATAACAACGCAACGGGCGGCGTTTTCGAGACCACAGACGGTTGCAAGACCTGGACCGAGATCACCAGCGACATTCCGAACCGGAAGCCCGTCGTCGTGCGCTATGATGTCGAATCGGGGTACCTCTGGGCGGCGGGTCCGGCGGCCTTCAAACTGCAGGTCGACAAGCCCGAGACGGAGCCCGAGCCGGTTCCGACAGAGCCGGGGGCGCAGCTGCCGGTCGTGGGAGTTCGGGCGAAGGCGTCCTTCTCTGACGAACGCGGTCCTGCCAACCTGATCAACGGCTCGGGCCTGTCGGAGGACGGGACGACGCACGATACGGAAAAGACGAACATGTGGATGGGCATGGAGGGCGACTGGACGAAGTCCGACTGGGTGGCGTTCGACCTGGGCCAGGTGCGGTCCGTCGGCACGATGAAAGTCTGGAACTTTAACATGCCCAGTTACGCGGCCCGCGGTTTCAAGACCGTCGACGTCTACGTCTCCCAGGCGGAGTCTCCCGATCCGGATGCACTGACGGGATCCGATTGGACGAAGGCGAAGTCCGGTGTTCTGGTTGGTCAGGCCGAGGGGACCGGCCCTTGCGCGGCCACGGAGGTCGATCTCGCGGGTGTTGTCGCGCGATGGATCGTTCTCAAGGCGACTTCCATCTGGAACGACAACTACGACTGGAACTCGGGCGGTTCGGGTGGCTATGGCGGACTCTCCGAAGTGCGCTTCTTCGCGCCCGTGTCTGCGGACAATCCGACGGACCTCGAACCGGCCGGAACGGCCGCAGTCACCAAGTGGGCGAATGATGCGACGGGGGCGTTCACGCTCATGTTCGACGACGGCTGGCCTAGCGGACTCGAGGTAGCGATGCCCGAGCTCAAGAAGCGCGGGTTGGGGGCGACGTTCTATCTCGTGCCGGCGAAGGGCGAGTATGTGGTCAAGGAGGCCCAGTGGCTTAAGGCGTTCCAGGACAATCCCGAGTTCGTGCCCGGCAACCACACGATGAACCACCGCGGGTTCACGACTTACGAAGGTGCCGTTGCCGAGTTCAAGAACTGCACGGACTACCTGCTCGCCAAGATGCCAGGCAAGAATCCCCGCCTCATCTCCTATGCCCAGCCGGGCGGCGTCGACTGGTACATTGACGGCAAGTGGATGCCGGGGGCGACGGAGAAGGCGATCTGCGACAGCCAGAACCTCGTAAGCCGTCCGACGTTTGACGGCCACGGCGCGGTCTATCATCTGCCGGACCACGCGTCGCTCCTCTCGAAGGCGCAGGAGGCGGTCGGAAAGAAGTCGTACGAATACGTCGTTTTTCATGGCGTCGAAGATCCCGGGCGGACTTGGGCCCAGGATTACTGGGCGATGAAGCAGACGGAGTATCTTCCGTTCTTCGACGACATCCAGGCCATGCGCGACCGCAACGAGCTCTGGGTTGCGGATCACATCTCCGTACACAAGTACGAGACGGAACGCAATGCCGCGTCTGTCAGCAAGGTGTCTACGACGGACGGAACCTATGCCTACGACGTGACCTGCACGGGGCTGGATATGGCACTTTACGACCAGCCGTTGACACTCAAGGTGGCAATGCCTGAGAGCTGGACGTCGGTGAAGGCCGTACAGGGCGCTCGTGAAGCGACGGTCGCGGTGACGAACGGTTATGTGCTCGTATCCGTGCTGCCGAATGGCGGTCGCCTGACGCTGGCGTCCTCGGATGGGGCGGTTGGGACTGAACCTGAGCCGGAACCCGAGCCGGAACCCGAGCCGGAACCCGAGCCGGAACCCGAACCAGAGCCCGAACCATCCTATGACATCACGGTCGCGCCGGACCTGGCGACGGTGCAGCACGAGGGTGTGCTTGACGTCTGGACGAACATGGTGATTACGGTCGGGGCGGGCTCGCGGTATGTCGTGAAACAGGTGACGGGCACGGCGACGCTGACGAAGCGCGGCGAAGGCACGCTGGTCTTCGAAGGTTCCGGATCGTCGCGCCAGGCCGGCGAGACGATTGTCGCGGAGGGCACGATTGAGTTTGGCGAGCATCAGAGCTGGCAGCTCGGCAACCGCGTGACGATCGGCGGTGAAGGCAAGGCGGCCGCGGTTATCTTGACGAGCACGCGGGCGTATGCGACAGATATCTTCCACTGGACGGCACCTGGGACCTTCACGGTCAAAGACCAGGGCGTCCTCGACTTCACACGGAACACACATGTGGTTGAAATCCGTGCCATTTCGGCGATTCGCGTTGAGAAGGGCGGACGTTTCGAACGCGGTTCCTGGACGCTCAATGCCAACGCCAAGGTGAGCTATGAGGAGCCTCCGGCGCCTGTCATCGGTACGGCGGACGGGGCTGCGCCTGCAGTGGTGAAGACGGCCGACGGCCAGCAAGTGTTCCGTGTCCCCGTCGCCAACGCCCAGGCAGGCTGCGTGTATGCGGTCTACGTGACGGAAGACCTGACGCAACCGTTCCGCCCCAGCGGCATCTCGGTGCAGGCGAAGTCCGACGGACGCCTCGACCTCGACATCCCGACCGAAGGCAAGGCGTCGCTGTTCATTCAGGTGCGCGCCTCCGCCGAGCCCTGAGTATCCCCCGCTCGGCCCGAGCAGGGGCGCTGCGGGCTTCGAGCCGAAGCCCGCACACTCCGTTTGACCCCCGCTCGTCATAATGGTAAAATGACGGTGTTTTGAAACCTGCCCCTAAATCAAAATCCGTCCAGTCGCTCTTGTATATCTACGAGGGCGGCTACCTGACATGCCGTCGGCGTCTGGCCGGCATCTACAAGGTCACGACGCCGCGTGGCATCCGTGTGGTGCTGATGGATGTGCACGCCGTGACGGACATCGATCGCGTCCTGAACTTCTGGAAGCCTGACGGTATCGTCGCCGAAGGCGATGCGCTGAAGCCCGGCTGGGCGGCGCTCTTTGCGCGGCGGAAGATTCCTACGGTCCTGTGCGGACCCGCCCCCGATGCCGCCGGCGTGCGCGGATGCCATCGCATTCAGCACGATTCCCGCACGACGGCGCGGATGGCCGTCCGCGAGCTCCTGTCCCTCGGTTACGCATCCTACGGGTGTGTCGAGTACTGGGACGCCTACGAGTGGTCCGAGTGCCGTGTG
>CAMEZU010000028.1 GCA_945947925.1 uncultured Verrucomicrobiota bacterium | reverse complement strand
GGCCATCGAGTGATCGATGCCCAGGCCGACGTTGGAGAAGCCCATGCCCGCGATATACTGGCCGAGGGCCATGCCAGCGCGGCCGGACGGCTTGTTGGCGACGGCGTCGCGGAGCGAGAGCGAGATGAGGCGGATCGCCTCGAGGTGCATCATGTCCGTCATCGGGCAGGCGCCCTTCGTGATGAAGCCCTCGATCGCGTGCGTGAGCGCGTCCATGCCCGTGAAGGCGGTGAGGCCCTTCGGCATCGAGGACATCATGTCCGGGTCGACGAACGCGACGACGGGGATGTCATGCGGATCGACGCAGACGAACTTGCGCTTCTTCTCGACGTCGGTGATGACGTAGTTGATCGTCACCTCGGCGGCCGTGCCGGCCGTGGTCGGGACGGCGAGGATCGGCTTGGAGGGATTCTTCGTCGGGGACAGGCCCTCAAGCGAACGCACATCGGCGAACTTCGGATTCGCGATGATGATGCCAACGGCCTTCGCGGTGTCCATGGAGGAGCCGCCGCCGATGGCGATGATCGAGTCGGCCTTCGCCTTCTTGAACGCCTTCACGCCGTTCTTCACGTTCTCGATCGTGGGATTCGGCTTGATTTCGGAGTAGACGGCATAGGCGACCTTCGCCTTGTCGAGGAGGTCCGTCACCTTCTTCGTGACGCCGAACTTGATGAGGTCGGGATCGGAGAAGACGATCGGCTTCTTGAGGCCGCGGTTCGCGAGTTCGGTTGTAATCGCCGTGATGGCGCCCGCGCCGTGATAGGACGTCTCGTTCAGGATGATGCGTGTCATGGTGTACTGAATCCCCCTTTCGGTTTTACTGATGAGGCGAATTATAACATAGCGTCCGCCGTTTTCCAAGCGGAATGCGCGGTCAGTCGGCAAAAGCTTCGAGGGCCCTGAGATACCCCTGCGGATTGCCGATGTCGTGGCGGCGGCCCGGATAGCGGTAGCCGTAGACGGACTTCTCCGCGAGCATGCGGCGAATGGCGTCCGTCAGCTGGATCTCCCCGCCGACGCCGGCGGTCTGGTCCGCGAGATAGCGGAAGATCGCGGGATCGAGCAGGTAGCGCCCGGCCACGGCGAGCGTGGACGGCGCCGCCTCGGGCTTCGGCTTCTCGACGATGTCGGCGAGGCGGAACGCCCCGTCCTTCTCCGCCTCCGCGGGCTTCATGATGCCGTAGCGGGAGACGCGGTCGAGGGACACCTCCTCGCAGCCGATGACGCTCGCCCCGCCGTGCGCGCGGGAGATCGCGGCCATCGCGGCGGACGCGTTGCCGCCGCTCACGAGCGCGTCCCCGAGCAGGACGAGGACGGGCTCCGTCTCGTCCGCGAAGCACGGCGCCGCTTGGAGGACGGCGTGACCGAGTCCGTGCTGCTCGAGCTGGTCGATCCAGGTGACCTTCACCTTCGCCGGCTCGATCTCGAACCACCGCTTCAGGAGCGGCTTCTCGGGCGACGTGACGATCACCACCTCGTCCGCACCCGCGTCCGCGGCCTCGTCCACGATGCGGGCGAGAGCCGGGCGGGTGCCGATCGGAAGGAGTTCCTTCGGAACGAGCTTCGTATAGGGGGCGAAGCGCGTGCCGTGCCCCGCAGCGGGAATCAAGGCCTTCATCGGCTCACTTGCCCGTCTTCTTCATCGTGTAGCCGTTGAACTTCGACGTGTTGTAGAGCTTCTGCGTCGGATCGACGGAAAGGCCCAACGCCTTGCGGATCGAGAGGAAGTCCTCGACGGACTTCTTGCCGACCTGCTGTAGCGGCGCGCCGTGGGCGTTCGCAAGGAGAAGCACGTGACAGTAGGCGTCCGCGTTCTCGGCGAACCACTCGGCCTCCTCGACGTCACGGCCGCCGCAGACAATGCCGTGGTTCTCCATGAAGACGACGTTCGACTTCTTCGCGGCCTCGGCCACGTTCGCCGCCACCTCGTCCGTCCCGGGCGTACCGTACGGCGCGAGCGGAATCTGGTTGAGGAAGATGTCGGCCTCGGGGTTGATGCCGTTCGGCGGGACGATGCCCGCGAAGAGGAAGGCGTTGCAGTGCGGCGGATGGCAGTGCATGCACGCATTCATGCCGGTCGCCTTCATCATCGCGATGTGCACGCGCACCTCGCTCGTGCGCGGACGGTAGCCGCAGAGCTGGCCGGCGTTCATGTCCACGAGACAGATGTCCTCGGGCTTCATGAAGCCCTTGCAGCACAGGGTCGGGGTGCAGAGGATGAGGTCCTCGCCGACACGCACGGAGATGTTGCCGCCGTTGCCGTCCGTATAGCCCTTGTTGTAGATGCGTCGGCCCATCTCGCAGATCTGCTCCTTCACCTTCTGGATCGGAGCCGACTTGAAGAACTTGTCGAGCGCGGCGCGGGTCTTCGGCTGCGGACCGTTCTTCCAGTCGTAGACGCGATTGACCAGCGGCGGATTGATGTAAAGCTTCTTGTCCATTTCAAATCCACACCTTTCTACACCCTACTCCCTACACCCTACTCCCTGTCATCCTCACTTGGAGAACCTGACGATGAAGCCGCCGCCCGAGGCCATGCGGAGCGCCAGCTTGTCGCCGGCCTTCACGACCTTCGTCTCGCGGACGTACTTCTCGGGCGTCTCGTCGCACGCGGGCGCATCGCGGAAGATCTCGGCCTTCCATTCGCCCTCGCCGAGGAACGCGGTGTCGAGCGTGTAGTCGCGGGCGTCCTTGTTCGTGATCGCCGCCGCGTACCACGCGCCATCCTTTGCCTTGCGGGCGATGGCCGCGAAGCACTCGGGGCAGCCGCCGAGGCCGACCGTCGCGTCCCACACGACCGGGACCTTGGCCATGAACGAGAAGCACTCCATGTTCTTCTCGTAGTGCGTCGGTGAGTCGCTGAGCATCTGGAGCGGCGCCTCGTAGAGCGCCATGAGCGCCATCTGGTGGCAGCGCGTGCCGACGGACCCCGGGAACTGACCGTTGCCCTTGTACGCGCCGATCTTGTAGTTGAGCATCGCGCCCGGCGTGTAGTCCATCGGACCCGCCGTCATGCGCAGGAACGTGCACGCAACGTCGTTGTACGTCATGTCCTTGTCGACTTTGCCCCACTTCATCTGCTCGAGGCCGTGGATGCCCTCGTAGTTGAGGACGTTCGGGTAGGTGCGGTGGAGACCCACCGGACGGTAGACGCCGTGGTAGTCGACGAGCATCTTGTGCTTCGCGCAGGCGGCCGCGAACTTCTCGAGGAAGACCGCAATCTCGGCGTCGCCGCGGTCCATAAAGTCGACCTTGAACCCCTTCGCGCCGAGCTTCGCGAAGTGCGAGGCGACCTTCTCCTCCTCGCCGTAGACCTGGGCCCACGCCATCCAGAGGATGATGCCGACGCCCTTCTCCTCGGCGTACTTGATGAGGTGCGGCACGTCCACGACCGGGCTGTACTCCCAGATGTTGAGCTTGGCGCTCCAGCCCTCGTCGAAGATGACGTACTCGACGCCGTTCTTCGCCGCGAAGTCGATGAAGCGCTCGTAGGTCTTCGTCGTGCAGCCCTGCGGATCGCCCAGGTTGTCGAAGGCGTTCCACCAGTCCCACGCGACCTTGCCGGGCTTCACCCAGGAGAAGTCGGCGTCCTTCGCCGCCGGCGTCGCGAGCGCATAGGAGAGGTCGGCCTCGCAAAGCTTCGCCGGCGAGTCGGCGAGAACGAAGGCGCGCCACGGCAGCGTCGCGCCCGCCGCAGCCTTGACGAGGTAGTCCTCGTGATCCGTGATCTTCACCCAGCGGCCGCCCTTGGCGCAGTAGTCATTTCCCCAGCCGCCGACGCGCTGCGTCTTCTTCGGATAGGTCTCGAACACGGAGCCGAGGCGAACCCCGTCCGCCGTCTTCTCGACGGCCTTGAAGTTCCAGATCGGGTAGTTGTGGACGTTCGACTCCGTGACGGCGACCATCTGCCCTTCGACCGTGTAGGCAAACGGCAGGTAGATGTGTTTCTTCGCGTCGGTCTTGAGGTCGCCCGCGTTCGCAAACTCGGGCATCGTCTCCTCGCAGCCGAAGGCGTTGGTGCGGTTCATCCAGCAGCGCGCGGTCGCGGACGGGATCGTGAGGCCCGCGTTCTCGCAGTTCACGGTCGCCGCCTTCTTCAGCTCGAAGCGGTAGGCGACGCCATCGTTGCGAGCCACGAGACGGACCGCGAAGTCGCCGAAGTCGGCGACGGTCTCGTTGCCGCCGAGGCACACGGCCGCCTTCTTGTACACCGGCGTCTTTACGCAGCCCGCAAGCGCGGAGGTCTTCGTCGAGACAAGCGCCGCGTCCTTCTGGCAGGCACCGTCGAGCTTGAGGCCAATCAGCGTCTTCGCAACCATCGTCTTGCCGTCACGAACGACCTCGTAGGCGAGCGGGTTCGCATAAAGGCGGATCTCATTCTTGCCATAGGACGCCTTGGCGCCCAGCACGTCGGCCTGAGCCGTCCACACACAGCCGGCCGAAGCAGCCAGCACCATCGAGAGGTAGGAGAAGTTTTTCATATGTCCGTGAATTATAGCATTTACACGGACGATTTGTCTATTCAATGGGTGGCCCGAGCTATTGGTAATCAAAAAACCGCGGAAACCGCGGTTCTTTCAGAAATTGGCGGAGAGGGGGGGATTCGAACCCCCGGTAGAGTTGCCCCTACACCACCTTTCCAAGGTGGCACTTTCAACCACTCGGACACCTCTCCAAAGTTCTGTGCGTTTGACGGGCGAACCTGGTGCCAGGAGCGGGACTCGAACCCGCACGTCTTTAAGGGACAACAGATTTTGAGTCTGCCGCGGCTGCCATTACGCCACCCTGGCATTCAGCTTCGGCCTGGAGCGGGCGAAGGGAATCGAACCCTCGTAGCCAGCTTGGAAGGCTGGAGCTCTGCCATTGAGCTACGCCCGCTTTGCCAAACGAACGGGTATTAGTATATCATTTTCCCGAACGTTGGGCAATGGGGTATTTTTGAAAAAGACGCCGCTCGGCTCGCGGACGCTGAAACGCGTCTGGGCACACGCGCCGTCCTGCGTTGCGCAGGTAAGGACGTGATCGCCCGGAAGGAGGTCCGTGACGAACGGTTTCGTTCCCGTCGACTCGCCGACCGGCACGCCGTCCAGGAACCACCAGAGGCGAACGCCGTCCGGATTGTTGATGACGGACGCCACCAGCCTCTGCTGCGGCATGTCCGGCAGAAAGACGAACGTCGCCCCTTCCTCGGGCCTGGCGATCGTCAGCTTCGGCGCTGACGCCGGTTTCTCGGGCAGCCGCCGCCGGCGCAGGGATTCCGTGCCGTCCGGCATCCTGAACCAGGGACCGTCCGCCTTCGGATAAAGCGCCCGTGCCATCCTCCACGCCAGCGGCGCGGCCGCCTTCGCGCCGACTACCGACTCGTCCCCGAAGCGCCCCTCCTTGTGTCCGCACCAGACGCCGATCACGTACTCAGGATTCCACGCGACCGTCCAGGCGTCCCGATACGCCGCGCTCGTCCCCGTCTTCCACGCAAAACGCGGCAGGTCGACGTCCGCGACATGTCCGAGCGCCGCCGCGCTGCGCTCGGCGCCGGAAAGCATGTCCGAGACGAGATAGGCGGCGGATGCGGAGAAGGCGGAGGAAGAGGCGGAGGAAGAGGCAGAGGAAGAGGAAGAGGCAGAGGAAGAGGCAGAGATGGAGACGGAGGCAGAGGTGGAGACGGAGGCGGCCAGCGTCCGATAGGCCGTGACGAGCTCGACGAGCGTCACCTCCACGTTGCCGATCGCCATGCCGAGGCCGAAGCGCTCGTCCGGCGCGTTCAGATGGGCGAAGCCGAGGGACCGCAGATGCGCGCCGAAGCGCGGCACACCGACCTCCTGGCAGAGGCGGACGAACGGCAGGTTCAGCGACTGGATCAGCGCCGCACGGAGCGGCACCTTGCCGCGATACTGTCCGTCGAAGTTCGCCGGCCGGTACCCCTTCACCGCCATCGGCGTGTCCAAGACCTCCGACTCGCTGCCGACGATGCCGAGGTCCATCGCCTGCGCCGTCAGGAACGGCTTCAGCGTCGAGCCGGCGGGACGCGGCGCGAGTGCCGTGTTGACCTGTCCGCCCTTCGGATCGAAATAGTCCCCGCTGCAGGCCATCGCGACGACGTCCCCCGTCGCGACCCTCATGATGACCGTGGCGACGGAGTAGGCGTGCTCGGCGGCGGCGGAAGCGACGGTCTCCTCGCAGAGGCGCTGGAGGTCGGGGTCGAGCGGGGTCGTGACGTCGCCCGACCGGAGGGGACGGGGGCGTCCCCTCTCCACGTCAGCACGGCTTCGGACGTCTTCGCGTGTCTTCAGGTAGTAGTCGCAGTAGTGGGGGGCGGCAAAGGGACGGGGGGCGCGCTTCACTTCAGGAAGGACGCCTTTCGCGCCGGCCATCTGGTCCGCGTCGATGTACCCGAGCTTGAGCATACGGCCGAGCACGTAGTCCCGTCGCGCGATCGCCTTGTCGTAGCCGCGGTCGGGACGGTAGCGCGAGGGGGCCTGAACCATGCCCGCGAGCATCGCCGCCTCGCCGAGGCCGAGTTCCTTCGCGCCCTTCCCGAACCAGCCCTGCGCCGCCGCTTCGATGCCGATGAAGTTCGAGCCGAACGGCGCGCGGTTGAGGTACTGGGAGAGAATCCAGGTCTTGGACTTCTTCCGCTCCATCTTCATCGCCTCGAAGGCCTCGATCCACTTGGCCGTGTAGGACTTCTCGTGGGGACGGATGAGACGCACGGTCTGCATCGTGATCGTCGACGCGCCCGAGATGCGGCGCCGGCTGAAGACGTTCTGCGCGAAGGCGCGGACCATGCTGAGCGGCCGCACGCCGCCATGCTCCCAGAAGGTGCCGTCCTCGGACGCGACCAGAGCCTTCACGATCCAGTCGTCGGGCGAGGCCTCGTAGTAGGGACGGCAGTCAACGTCGCCAGGACCGAGCGAGACGCGGATCACCTCCCCGGACGCGTCACGCAGGATGACGCCGCCGGGATAGGTGTCCGAGCCCTCATCGGACCAGTCAATCGCGAACCACGAGACGGTCAGCGCCAGTACGAGCGCGCAGCCCAGGCTGATACATAGCGTCAACAGCCACGCCCGGCAGCGCGTACGCGCCAGCCGAGACCACGCGGACCTGATAATGGAAAGCAACTTCTTCATTCGCCTTGAGATGGAACTTCTTGGAGAAGACGAGCATCCGGTCGTCGCGCGCGTCGGAGCGCATCACCCACCAGTCGTGCCGGTCCTTGCCGGGAATCCAGGCGACGGAGCTGAGGTCGATGCCGCCGTGGACCGGCTCGAACGCGCCGGGGAAGAGGTCCTCGATGACGAGATCGTTGAGATCGCGCTCCACATCCGTCGAGAGCGTGAGCCTGACGATGACCAGGTCGCCGCAGGACGCCTTGGCGAGATCGTAGGGCTCGCCCTTGGCCGTGAGGAATTCCCGCTTGACGGAGAGTCCGCGAGACTCCGCCTTCACCGCCGACGGATCGGGCAGCGACAGCGTGCGCCAGGTGACGAACGCCGGGACCTGCCCCGCGTTGACGAGCGCATCCCCCACGGTGCGGACCTCCGGCTTGCCGTCCGGGACCGGATGCGCCTTGTAGTAGGCCGCGAGCGCGAGAAGCGCATGGGCGTTGTCCCCGGTCGTTCCCCAGCACAGACGCGCCGCCGGACGGTTCTTCATCAGGTAGTTCACGAGCCGCGGCAGACGCGCGTCGTTCGGATCGAGCTCGAGGATCACCAGCATCAGGAACGCGGCTTCGCGAACCGACGCCGGCGCGTCGGCGTTCTTCATGAGCTCCTGCGCACGCGTCCGGTCGGCGGTCGCCACGAAGGCCCGTGCGAGGCGGGCGCGGGAGAGGAGGTCGAGCTGCGCGCGGTCGTCGTAGAGGCGAAGCATGCGGTCCTTGGCGGGACGTCCCGCCAGCGCCAGCGTATGACAGGCGTAGGCCGAGACGCTGTTCGTCGACGAGAGCGCCCAGCGCTCGAGGAAGCCCATCACGCGATGGCGCGGATTGATTCCGAGGGTGACGCCCGAACGCTCCGCCTCGATGAGGAAGTGGGCCGCGTAGAGCGAGACTTCGCGGTCCCACGGCGCGTCGTTGCAGTCAGGCCACATCGTGAAGTCCCTCTCGCGCACCATCGACTCGACGCGCGCCACGCCGGCACGGACGTAGTTGAGCCGGTTCACCGCCTTCACGGACGAGCAGCCGGCGAGAACGCCGTCACCGACGATGAGCGGGAAGATGCGCGACGTGGTCTGCTCGAGGCAGCCGTGCGGATAGTCGGCGAGCCACTCCATCGCGCCGCGGAGTTCGCCGATCCGCGAGCCGGAGACGTGGTAATCGACCTTGAACGGCTCCTCGGGCGAACCGGCCCTGGGAAAGGTCCAGGATTCGCCGATGCCGAGGCTGACGACACCCGAGGCTTCCTGCCAGGCCACGGCGGGACGGACCGGGATCTCCAGCGTCTTCGCATGGCGCTCGCCAAGGCCCTCGGCCGTGTAGTCAAGGAGATACGGACCGGGTTGCGCAGGCGCCGTCGCCTCGCACTTGATCACGGTGGAATCGCCCTTCCCGAGGCTCACCTTGCCTTCGCCGATCGTCTTGCCCGTCGCATCGGCAATGCGGTAGGCGACCTCCCCGTCCGACTCCGAGCGGTTGGCGAGCGGCAGCGTCACGCGGAACGTGTCCCCGGGCGCGACGAAGCGCGGCGCATCGGGCTGCATGACGAGGTTCGGACAGACCTTCTGCTGCACGGACGCGGAGCCCGTGGCCTTGTCGGACCACGCCACGGCCGTCACGCGCACCTCGCCGACGAACTCCGGGAGCGCGAACGTAACGACGGCCTTGCCGTCCGCGACCGGAACGTCCTTCTGCCAGAGCGCGAGCGGCTTGAAGCGGCGCGTCGGCACAGGACTCACACGGCCCAGCAGGCCGGCGTCTCCGTCGCCACCCGTCTTGACGCCGCCCGCGTGAAGCTCGTCCTCGCCGAGAACGGGGAGGAGCAGGTGATAGAGATCGTAGAAGGCGGCATCAGGATAGAAGCAGATGCGGGGCTTCGCAAAGAAACCGAGCGGATCGGGCGTCTTCTCGTCCGTCAGGATGTTGATGCCCTCGTCGACCAGCGTCACCACGGCATGCGTCGCCCCCGGGGCGGACACCGTGGCCGTAACAGCGCTCCCGGCGTCCGCACCGTCCGCAGCAGGCGCAAGAACGGACTTCACGGAAACGGGAATCTCGTTCTCGGAACGGCGGACGACGATCGTCGCACCGCCCTGGGCACGGGTCGTGAAGCCCTTCTCGCCCGGCTTGACGGCCTTGACGACCGAGAAGCGCACCTCGACGTTCGGCGCCCACGCCGCCTCGCAGGGCGCGAGTTCGACTTCGCTCGTCGCATTGGTGAGCGTCAGGGACTTCGCATAGACGAGGTCGTCACGCAGGACGGTCATCAGCGCGGTGCCGGCGAACGGCGCCTTCACGACGAGCTTCGGGACGTCTCCCGGACGGTAGAACGGCTTGTCCGCCTTGACGGTGACGGCCGTCGGATTCGACAGCGGCGCACGGACTTCCGAATCGCCCCAGTCGCTGAGGTAGAAGGTCTTCGAGAAGGAGACGTCCGTCACCGGATCGGTCACCGTCACGACATAGTCGCCGCAGAGGTCGGTCGGCAGCGCGAACGCGGCCAGGCCGTCCGCCGGCACCACGACCGGCAGCTTCTCGGCAACGGTCACGCGTACGTGCTCGCAGTCCCAGGTGGTCCAGCCCTCATCGTTCTTCCGATAGGTGTAGACGGAGTCGATGCGCTCCAGCTTCGCCTCGAGCTTTTTCTCGGCGGTCAGGCGCTTGCCGTCCGGGCCGACGCAGGCGAGCCGTACCACGGCGCGTCCGACCTGGGGACGACTGACCCAGTCCGTCAGCGTCGAACCGATGTAGTAGGGATAATAGTGGGCAATCACCGTGTCGCGCGCCACGGCGGGACGTCCGCCGTCCTCGAACACCGTCCCCTGCGCAGTGATGCGCACGGCGGCCTTCGGCTTGCCGGAATCGGCCCACAGGGGCGCGGCATAGGATGCGGCGCCCTTCTCGTCGAGCGCGACGCCGTCGAGTTCGCGGAAGCTCGGCTTGAGTCCGCGGTCGGGATCGCCGAAGGACCATCCCTTCCAGCCGGCAGGCGCGAACGGGGCGTCCTCGAACAGGACGGCACCCGCGGAAGCAAGATCCTTGGCGGGTCCGCCGTAGAGGTGTTCGGCCGTCACGGCGAAGGAGAAGTCCTGCGGCTTCACGTCCTTCGCGGCCTGCACCCGGACGCGGATCTGCGGCGGGGCGAACTCCTCGATCTTGACGGTGCGCTTGCCGAGGACGGTCCCGTCCTTGCCGGGTGTCTTGAGCCAGAACATCCAGACGCCGCTCGGCTGGTCGGCGTCGACACAGAAGGATTCGTCCGAGAGGACACCTTCCTCGTTCGGCATGACGGTGCGCGAGGCGAGGACATTGCCCTTGGGACTCTTCAGGACGAGCTCGAGCGGGAACGGCTTCGGCGCTTCGCCCGTGCCGTTGCGGAGAATCGCCTGAAGGAAGATGCGCTCGTCGTGACGGTAGATGCCGCGCTCGGTCCAGATGAAGGCCGTGCTCTCATCTGGCTTGAGATACGCCTCGCGCTCGGGCTGCAAGACGGGCGTCTCGTCGACCGACATCCGGTCCGTTAGCGCGATGAACGAGCGGTCCGATCCGTCTGCGGCGGACACCACAACGGCGAACGGCTCGCCCTTGGCGACAGATTCGCAGAGGCAGAGGCCCTCGTTGCTGGTGACGCCCTTTGCGACGAGCACGTTGGCAGTGGAGTAGACTTCGACCTGCGCGCCGGCAACGGGCGTGCCGCGGGAGAGGGAGCTCGTCCAGACGAGGATGCCGGACTTCACGCGGCGCGCGCTGATGCCGAGGTCGGTCACGCAGACGACGCGGTTCCAGGAAGAGTCCGAGTCGGACCACCAGCGACGAGCGTCCTTCTTGTCCGCCGCATTGTCCACCCGAATGACGAAAACGCCGTTGGTGAACGCCGGCGAATCGGTATCCGTCACCGTGAGAGAGCTACGTTCCTCCGTATTGAGGCGGTTCGCATTCGCAACGGTCGTCTCATACGGTTCGCCCGCGAGATCGGCGGCGAAGCTGTCCCCGGTGCCCCAGGGGAGGCTGATCTTGTCATAGGCCTCTTCCTCGAGCGCGAGCATCGGGACGATGTTGGCGGGCGGCAGGCGGCGGATGGCAGCACGAACCTTCGGCAGGTTGACGGTGGTGAGCGCGAGGGCGCGCGCTCCGGTCGGCGGCAGGTAGCGGCCCTTGTCCGCAAACGCGACGCGCGGCGGCTCGTCCGCCCGCTTGAAGGTAAAGACATAGTCCTCGGCCAGCGGCTTCACGACGCGGTTGGTCATCGACGCGGCGTTCGCGATCGGCAGCCCCGCGCGCAGGCGCAGGACGGTATTCGTGCGGTACTGGAAGTCGCCTTCGACCGTCAGCACGGGCACGCGCCGATCCACCTTCCAGTTCCAGCGGCGCTGGCACGTCACGAGGGGCTTGCCGTTCGGCTCGGGATCGAAGGAAAGATAGTTAGACAAGACCTCGAGATCGGGATCCTCCTCAAGCAACACCTCGACCCGTCCGGACGCGGGGGCAGAGCACCCGATGACCCGCATCTCCAGCGGATCCGGCACCTTCTCCGTAGGGGAAGCGTCCTCACCTCCCCTGCAGCCAGAGTCCGCGCCATCCGCTTTCCCCGTAGGGGAGGCGTCCTCGACTCCCCTGGAGCCAGAGCCCGCGCCATCCGCTTCCCTGCAGACGCAATCCTCCGTCTCCTCATTCCCCGGACTCGCCTCAAGAGCCTTTACTTTCGAATAAAGCACACAAGTGCTAACAGAAGTTGCAATTAACGCAAGAGCGCCGAGCGTCATCGCAACGAAAACCGCACATTTCTTCTTGTCCATAACAAATCCTTTCTACCCCTTACTCGGGCGAGAGGACAAATTATGACAAATGATTTGTCTAAATTTCAAGTCCTCCTGGTACTGCCGAGAAGGTCAACCGTCCTTACTCCTGGGGCGGCGAGGAGGCCACCCCTCCATCCACACGACACCAATCCGAGACGCCTTCGGCGATCGCCTCGGCGATCTTGCGGCGGCGGGGGGCGTTCCAGATCGCCCACTCGCCTTCGGGCGTCGTGATGAAGTCCGTCTCAATGAGACAGCTCGGAACCTGCGGATTGCGCGTGACCGCGAAGTTCGCGTGCATCGTGCCGTTGCTGGGGATGTCCCCTTCCAGCGCCTTGGCCATGCGGGCGGCGACGGCGGACGCCAGTTCCTTGCCGATCGCGTTCCACTCGTAGACTGCCGTGTAGCGAACCTTTCGCGGATCCGTCGTATAGCCGGGGGCGTTGTGATGGATCGAGATGAACGCGTCGGCGTCGTATTCGCACGCCGGGCGGGCGCGCTCCATCAGGTTGACGGGCTCGTCCTTCTCCCGCGTCATCATCACGCGGTAGCCGCGCGCCTCGAGCGCCCGGCGCACCTCCTTCGCGAGCGCCAGGTTCGCGTCCTTCTCGCAGTGTCCGTGGGGACTCATCGCGCCCGTGTCCTTGGCGCCGCCGTGTCCAGGATCGAGCACGACCAGGATTTCCTCGGGCCGCTTCCCGACCGGTTTCGGCCTGGCCTCGTCCTTCGCATACGGCAGCTTCTCGTAGATTCGGGGCGGCGGCACGATCGGCTTCCCGTCGGCATCGAGCTTTTGGGGACGCTTTTTCTCGACCGTGACGATCGCGTTGGTCGTCACGTCGCCCGCGACGATCTCGATCTCGTTCCTGCCTTCGTGCAGGTCGAGCATCGTCACCCAGCCTCCCGTCTTGTAGATCTCGACGGACTTTCCCTGGACGGTCAGGTTCGTCACCCCCCGCGGCACGGCGCCGTTCATGTAGCACGTCTCAACTGGCGGCAGAATCTGCGCCGGCTTCGGAAAGGCGATGGTGACCGCGAGGAGTGTCGGAATCAGCATGGGAGTCAGCCCAGATTCGCTTCGATGGCGGCGAGGAACTCGTCGTACGTCTCGAAGGCGGGGATGTCGGGGTTGTCCTTCTTGATCTGCTCGGTGGAGCGGAACAGGAAGCCGGCCTTGGAGGCCTTGATCATGCCGAGGTCGTTGTAGCTGTCGCCGGCGGCGATCGTATCGTAGCCGCACGCCTGCAGCGCCTTCACGGTCGTGAGCTTCGTCTGCGGACAGCGGAGCTTGTAGCCGATCACGCGACCCGTCTCGTCGACGGTGAGCGAGTTGCAGAAGAGCGTCGGCCAGTTGAGCTTCTTCATGAGCGGACGGCCGAACTGGTCGAAGGTGTCGGACAGGATGAGAACCTGCGTGCGCTCGCGCAGGCGCTCGAGGAACTCCTCCGCGCCGATGAGCGGACGGATCGAGCCGATCACTTCCTGAATCTGCTTGAGCTTGAGTCCGTGCTGGTCCAGAAGGTCCATGCGGTAGTGCATGAGCTTGTCATAATCCGGCTCGTCACGCGTCGTCCGGCGGAATTCGGGAATGCCGGTCGCCTCGGCAAACGCAATCCAGATTTCAGGAACAAGAACACCTTCAAGGTCAAGACAAACGATTTCCATTGCTTT
>CAMEZU010000027.1 GCA_945947925.1 uncultured Verrucomicrobiota bacterium | reverse complement strand
GACATTCCGAAGCTCAGGGAGCTGCGCCGCCGCGCGTTGTATCGCCAGAGCGACGAGTGCTTTTACGACTACAAGGCTTTGACGCGGGTCATTCTGATGGTGCGTGCGTGTGCGTCGAAATAACCAAGGATAAGAGAAGGATTGAGAAACCAATGAAAATTGCTGTGCTTATCCGAAGAACTGGGGACGCAAGACGACCGACCGCAACATCGACCACCGGCGCGTTCCGAACCTGCGGTGCTTCTTCAAGCGGAAGGGCTGGGCGCTTTCGGTGACGAAGAAGGCGTCCGACTACCAGCCCGGAGACTTCGTGACCTGCCTGGTCGCGGGACGCCTTCCGCATATCATGGTCGTGAGCGACCGCAAGGCGACTGATGGAACGCCGCTCGTCATCCACAACATCGGATCCGGAACACAGGAGGAGAACCGCCTCTTTGTCTATCCGCTAACCGGACATTTTCGCATCAAATGAAGTCCCTTGATGATCTTGCTCATGGAGTCGAGCGATTTGCGATTTCTGAGCGGTGAAGCATCTCACAATTCAAACTCAATCCTCGCCGACCTCGACCAGGCCCTGGCTCGGGTCTGATGCGGCATCAGAAGATCTTTTGATGCCGCATCAGAAGGTTTTTTGATGCCGCACCAAAAGCGGCCGGGATGCGCACGCCCGCATTTTTGTTGCATTTGCCATTTGACTAATCGTTTAGGCAAAAGGTATACTATAAAACATTTGAAAACCAACCGAAGGAATGCTATGAAGAAAACGTTTGCCGCTGTTGCAGCTTCTGCCGTGATGCTGCCGCTTTTCGCCGATGAAGCCGCGCCTGCCGAGGTTGCGGGGAGCGCCAAGTGGAAGTGCCCGGTTAGCGCCGAGGCCACCATCGACTTCCTCAGCGACTACGTTTGGCGTGGTACGTTGCTCGACAAGAGCCCGGTCTACCAGCCGTCCGTCACAATCTCCTATGACGCCGACGAATTCGGTTCGCTTTACTTCAACTACTGGACGAGCCTCGACCTCACGCACAAGCGCAACACGTGCTGGGGCGGTGGCAACAGCCGTCGCAACGGCAGCATGATCGAGCAGGACTTCACGCTCGCGTACTGCAACTCGCTCGACCTGGGCGATGCGGGCAAGCTCTCCTACGAGATCGGCCACTACTGGTACGACTATCCGTACAACGGTCCGCACCACAAGGCCGGTTCGCTCAGCAGCGACCTCTACGCCGACCTCGCCTGGAACACGGGCTACGTGAAGCTCGGCACGAAGCTCCTCTGGGGCTACTACACGGCGCACGAGCACGAGCCGGCGACGCTGTATGCCGTGTTCAGCGTGTCGAAGGACTTCAACATCGAGCAGGTCGAGGGCCTGACGATCACCCCGAAGGCGTTGCTCGGCGTCGGCAACGTCGCGTTCGTGCAGAACAACACGGGCATCCGCGACGCGGAGACGGCGATGGCGGACCAGACGCTCTCGCTTTCGGCGAGCTACGAGGTCAACGAGCACTTCTCGATCGGCGCCAACATCAACTACACCTGGACGCCGTCGCACACGCTGCGTCACGCCCGCTACATGTCCTGGGGCGAGGACAACGCGCACATGCTGGTCTGGGGCGGCGTTTCCGCGACGCTCTCGTTCTAAGCGCGGAAGCCGATGTTGGCTTGCAAGAAGGCGGTCGAATCGCGTCGGGCGGGGAAAAACGCCTGACGATGCTGTTCGCCGCCTCCTTCTTCTTGTCGTGTCTGACGCTGAAGGAGACGCTGGCGGACGACAAGGTGTCCGAAGGCGAGGCGACGCGAATCAAGAAGATGCTGGAAGACATGCCTGATAAGGAGTGAACCCTATGACGAACACCGTTGTCACCACCGCCCTCAAGACCATCGCCTCCACGCCGGAGGCGGCCCAGACCGCGCCCGTCAGCCAGACGGTCGAGGCGACGAGCAGCTGGCTCGCGCAGCTGACGACCTGGGTCAAGACGATCGACGATTGCGTCTGGGGCGTGCCGCTCATCGCGGCGATCCTCGTGACGGGGCTCCTGCTGACCTTCATCCTGCGCCTCCGGCACGTCTTCAACCTGAAGAACGCCTTCCGCATCATGTTCGCCGGCGAGGAGCCGGGGGACGCGAAGGGCGAGGTCTCGCAGTTCGGCGCGCTCTGCACGGCGCTTTCGGCGACGATCGGCACGGGCAACATCGTGGGCGTGGCGACGGCGATCGGCACGGGCGGTCCGGGCGCGCTCTTCTGGATGGAGGTCGCGGCGTTCTTCGGCATGGCGACGAAGTACGCCGAGGGCCTGCTGGCGGTCAAGTACCGCGAGGTCGAGCCGGACGGGCGCGTGCTGGGCGGTCCGTTCTACTACATCGAGCGCGGACTGAAGGGGATGTTCGGCATCGGGAACTGGAAGTGGCTCGCCATCCTCTTCGCGGTCTTCGGCGTGCTGGCGGGCATCATGGGTATCGGCACGATCACGCAGATCCACGGCATCACCTCGGCGGTGCAGCGCTTCTTCGACCCGGGCTTCAATCCCGACGACCTGGCGACCGGCGTGCGGCTCTTCGGGACGACCTATTCGCTCCCGGTCATCGTCGCGGGCGCGCTCGTCACGCTCTGCGTCGGGCTCGTCGTGATCGGCGGACTCAAGCGCATCGCGGCCGTCTCGACGGTCGTCGTGCCGTTCATGGCGATCTTCTACGTCGTGATCATCGCGTTCCTTCTCCTCGGCAACATCTCGAAGATCACGGATGCGATCGAGCTCATCGTGAAGTCGGCCTTCAATCCTGCGGCCTTCACGGGCGGCGTGGTCGGGTCGATCTTCATCGCGATGCAGAAGGGCATCGCGCGCGGCATCTTCTCGAACGAGGCCGGCCTCGGGTCCGCCCCGATCGCCGCAGCCGCGGCGAAGACGAACGAGCCGGTGCGCCAGGGACTCGTCTGCATGACGGGCACGTTCATCGACACGATCGTGATCTGCACGATGACGGGCCTCGCGATCGTCGTGACGGGCGCGTGGGAGCCGGAGCTCGGCCTGAAAGGCGTCGATATCACGATCGAGGCGTTCACGCGCGGCCTGGCGTTCATGGGCGAAGGGTCCGGGAAGTTCGCGAGCTTCTTCCTGATGACGGCGCTCACGTTCTTCGCGTTCACGACGATCCTCGGCTGGGACTACTACTCCGAGAAGTGCATCGAGTACCTGGGCGGCACGAAGCGCCGCTGGGTCGTGATGTGCTACCGGGCGCTCTACGTCCTCGTCGTCTTCATCGGCCCCTACCTCACCGTCGAGGTGGTCTGGGGCGCGGCGGACGTCTTCAACGGACTCATGGCCTTCCCGAACCTGGTGGCCCTCATCCTCCTCTCGCCCGTCGTCGCCAAGGTGACGAAGGCGTACTTCGCCCGGCAGAAGTAGACGTAAAAATCCCCGCACGCGGGCGGCGATTTTTGATATACTTATACTTAATCTTTTCAGAAAAGCCCCTTGTGGGGGAAAAAAGGAGATAAGAAACATGGCTAAGACGCCGAAGTTCAAGAACGCCAAGGTTCAGGCCTGGGTTGAGAAGTGGAACAAGATCTGCACGCCGGACAAGATTGTCGTCGTGACGGGCACGAAGGAAGAGCATCTCAAGATCTGCGAGATGATGGTCAAGAACGGCCAGTTCATCAAGCTCAACGAAAAGAAGCGCCCGGAGTGCTATCTCGCCCGCTCGCACGAGTCTGACGTCGCGCGCGTCGAAGGCCGCACGTTCATCTGCTCCAAGAAGGAGATTGATGCGGGCCCGACCAACCACTGGATGGATCCGGTCGAGATGAAGGCGAAGATGGAGAAGGCGTACAAGGGCTGCATGGCCGGCCGCACGATGTACGTCATCCCGTTCGCGATGGGCCCGATCGGCAACCCGATCACCCAGTACGGCATCGAGGTCACGGACTCCCCGTACGTCGTCGTCAACATGAACATCATGACCCGCACGGGCGACGCGGTGATGAGGCACATCGACACGCTCGGTGACGGTTTCATCCCCTGCATCCACTCCGTCGGCGCTCCGCTCAAGAAGGGCCAGAAGGACGTCGCGTGGCCGTGCGCGAAGAAGATCGAGGACAAGTTCATCACGCAGTTCCCCGAGGACCGCGAGATCTGGTCGTTCGGTTCGGGCTACGGCGGGAACGCCCTGCTCGGCAAGAAGTGCTTCGCGCTCCGCATCGCCTCCAAGCTCGCCAAGGACGAGGGCTGGATGGCCGAGCACATGCTCATCCTCACGCTCACCTCGCCTGAGAAGAAGCAGTACCACATCACGGCGGCGTTCCCGTCCGCCTGCGGCAAGACGAACCTCGCCATGATGCTCCCGAAGCTCCCGGGCTGGAAGCTCCAGACGATCGGCGACGACATCGCGTGGCTCAAGCCGGGCGCCGATGGCAAGCTCTACGCCATCAACCCCGAGAACGGCTTCTTCGGCGTTGCGCCGGGCACGTCCATGGATTCCAACCCGAACGCGCTCAAGAGCTGCAAGAAGGGCACGATCTTCACGAACGTCGTCCTCACGCCCGATGGTGACATCTGGTGGGAAGACATGGGCATCAAGGCCCCGAAGGAAGGCGTCGACTGGAAGGGCAATCCCTGCTACGTCTGCGCGGACGATCCGTACCGCATGGGTCCGAAGCCGGGCATGACGAAGAAGGAGATCAAGGAGTCCGGCTACGTCGCGGCCCACAAGAACTCCCGCTTCACGGCCCCGGCCGAGAACTGCCCGGTGCTCGACAAGTCCGGCTTCAACGGCCTCTACAACAAGAAGCCGACCGGCGTGCCGATCGACGCGATCCTGTTCGGCGGCCGCCGTCCCAGCACCATCCCGCTGGTGAACGAGGCCAAGGACTGGACGCACGGCGTGTTCATGGGCTCCGCCGCGGGCTCCGAGGTCACCGCCGCCGTCATCTCCGACCAGATCGGCCAGGTCCGCCGCGACCCGATGGCGATGCTGCCGTTCTTCGGCTACAACGTCGCGGACTACTTCCAGCACTGGCTCGAGATGGAGCGCACCTCCGTCAATCCGGCCGCGCTGCCGAAGATCTACTTCGTCAACTGGTTCCGCAAGGGCGACGACGGCCGCTTCATGTGGCCGGGCTTCGGCGACAACAGCCGCGTCCTGAAGTGGATCTGCCAGCGCATCGAGGGCTCCGTGAAGGCCAACGAGACGGTGATCGGCAACCTCCCGTTCGCGAAGGACATCGACCTCGCCAACAATGACGAGTCTGCGAAGTTCCACGTCGTCAAGGCCGACCTCGCGGAGATCCTCACGGTCGACGTCGAGGGCTGGAAGAAGGAAGTCGCGACGATCGAGGCCTCCTACGACGAGTACGACGCCAAGGCGTCCAAGGACTCGAAGGAAGTCAACAAGGCCGCCCGCCGCGTCCCGGCTGCTCTCCGCAGCTTCCTCGCGCAGGTCAAGGCCGACCTCGCCAAGTAAGGTTGCTTCGGCAATCTGCTGAGGAAAGGCCGCGGCGCAAGCTGCGGCCTTTTTCCGTGATGAGAATTGACATCGACATCGACGACATCCGCTCGCGCCGAACATGACGCGCGTCAAGGACTGGTCTGCCATTCTCGGTTGCCTTCGACGGTGACCTCGGACGGCCTTTTATGCTATAATATTCGGCAATGCCGAGAAAAGTCAAAGATCCGCGTCCGAGCTGGGACGAGTACTTCATGGAAATCGCACAGGTCGTGGCGAAGCGCAGCAACTGTACGCGCCGCCATGTCGCGGCGGTGATCGTGAAGGACCGCCATATTCTCTCCACGGGTTACAACGGCACGCCGCATGGCACGAAGAACTGCTTCGACGGCGGCTGCCCGCGCTGCTCCGGTCACGCGGAGAGCGGCACGCATCTCGACGAGTGCCTCTGCGTCCACGCCGAGCAGAACGCCATCTGCCAGGCCGCGTTCCACGGTTCGGCCGTGAAAGGCGCGACCATCTACGTGACGATCTCCCCGTGTCTCACCTGCGCGAAGCTGATCGTCAACGCCGGCATCGAAGAGGTCGTCTACGGCGGCGACTACGCATTCCTCGACACGGTGAAGAAGATGTTCTCCGACGCGGGCGTGAAGGTGAGGCAGTACAGGGCGCCGGGCGTAGGAGATTGAGGATTTTTAGGGTTAACGGTTCGTTTAACAAACAAGAAGAAAAAACAAGACAATGCGCAAGAAAATCATCGCTGGTAACTGGAAGATGAACGTCAAGCCGTCGGAGACCGCGGCTCTCATCAAGGCCGTCGCGGAAGCGACGAAGGACTACTCGAACGTCGAGATCGTGTGCTGCACGCCGGCGATCGACGTCCCGGCTGCTGTCGCGGCCGCGGCGGGCACGCAGGTCGGCGTCGGCACCGAGAACTGCCACTGGAAGGAGTCCGGCGCGTACACGGGCGAGATCTCCACGGGCATGATCGTCGACGCGGGCTGCAAGTACGTCATCACCGGTCACTCCGAGCGCCGCCAGTACTTCGGCGAGACGGACGAGACGGTCAACCTCCGCACGCGTGCGGCGATCGCCGCGGGCCTCACGGTCATGATGTGCATCGGCGAGACGCTCGAGGAGCGCGAGGCCGGCAAGCTCGTCGAGGTCATCGAGCGCCAGATGAACGTCGGCCTCAAGGACGTCACGGCGGCGGACTGCGCGAAGCTCGTCATCGCGTACGAGCCCGTGTGGGCGATCGGCACCGGCAAGACGGCGACCCCCGACCAGGCGCAGGAAGTCCACGCCCTCATCCGCGCGACGCTCGCGAAGCTCGTCGGCGCCGAGACGGCCGAGACGGTCCGCATCCAGTACGGCGGCTCGATGAAGCCGGGCAACGCCGCGGAACTCCTCGCCAAGAAGGACATCGACGGCGGCCTCATCGGCGGCGCGGCCCTCAAGGCGGCGGACTTTGCCGGCATCATCGCGGCCGCGGCGGCCGCGCAGTAAGCAAATGGAAAATGGAGAATGAAGAATGAAAAATGATTTGATGAAGAGGCTCAGACATCCTTCATTTTACATTCTACATTTTGCATTCTCCATTTGCCTTTGCGGTTGCTTCAAGGAGCCTCGGCCGGCCTATGAAACGGTGCCGGCCGAGACTCAGGTCTATCTCAAGGAGAAGGGGCTGGAGGTCCTGACGACGGAGGCCCTGATGAAGGACGGCGTCGTCTACGTCGGGGGACCCGAGGCGCAGCCGACGAATCTCGCCTCGCAGGTCTCGACGCTCGATCCCGCGTCCCTCACCTATCTCAACCTCGACTACAACGAGCTGACGAATGTCGACGCGCTCGTCTCGTTCACGGGACTCAAGTGGCTGCGCCTGAACAACAACCGGCTCGAGTCGCTGCCGGACCTCTCCGGCCTCGCTTCCCTGCGGCGCCTCTATCTGCGCGACAACGCGCTTGCGTCCGTTCCCGAGTTCCTCCGTCCGGAGAACCTTCCCGAGCTTGATACGCTCGACCTCTCCGGCAATCCGATCGCCGCCGTTCCCGACTGGCTCGCGCAGCGAAAGGGCCTCCGTCATCTTTCCCTTTCCGACACGGCGGTCACCGCACTGCCGAAGGACCTTTCCGCCTGGCAGTCGCTCAAGTCGCTGCAGCTCGGCGGACTGCGACTCGGGTCTCTCGAAGAGCTGAAGCGCATCCGCGCTGCGCTTCCCGACACGGCGGTCGTCTTCTGATGTCCGGGACGCGAACGTGAAGCGGGACAACAACGCACGCATCGAAGAGCTCGCGTCCGGGAAACTGGGCGCGCTTCTTTTGAAGTATTCCTGGCCCGCGCTCGTCGCGATGTCCCTGAACGCGCTGTATGCCGTCGTGGACCGGATGTTCATCGGACACGGCTGCGGCGTCGATGCGATGGCGGGACTCCAGTTCGCGATGCCGGTGATGATGCTCCTCACGGCCTTCGGTCCGCTCATCGGCGTCGGCCATGCGGCCGTCCTCTCCATCCGGCTCGGCGCGGGAGACCACGAGGCGTGCGAGAAGCTGGTCGGCGAGACGATTGCGCTGAAGCTCCTCCTCTACGCGATTCTCATTCCCGCGATCTACCTCTTTCTCGACCCGGTGCTCGCCTGCTGCGGCGCGGCCCGCGCCACGCCCGGGGCGTACGCGGCGGCCCGGCTCTATCTCAAGATCGTCCTGGCGTCCCATCTCTTCTCGCATCTCGCTTTCGGACTCTCCGCCCTACAGCGCGCGGAAGGGGCCGCACTCCACTCGATGATGTGTATGGTGGTCGGCTTCGGCACGAACCTGGTGCTCGACCCGATTCTCATCTTCGGCTTCAAGATGGGCGTCGCCGGCGCGGCCTGGGCCACGGATGTCGCGATGTTTGTCTCGTGTCTCTGGGCGTTCGGGTACTATCTCCGGGGCAAGACGCTCGTGCGGCTCCGTCTCACGCGCATCTGGATTTATCCGTCGCTGATGGTCCGCTCGCTCCTCATTGGCATCGCGCCGTTCCTCCAGCAGCTGATGAGCGCGGTCATCATCGCCTCGCTGCAGCTTGCGTTCACGCGCTGGATGTCGGACGAGGCCTCGCGCACGGCCGAAATCGCGTCCCTCAACGTCTTCAACGGCGCGCTCCTCCTGTTCATGATGCCGGTCCTCGGCTGCCAGCAGGGACTTCAGCCGATCCTCGGCTACAACTGGGGCGCGCGCAACTTCCGCCGCGTTCTCGGCGCGCTCAAGCTCGGACTTCTCGTAACGACCGCGCTGACCGTTCTCGCGTTCGTCGTCCAGGCGGTCCCGCCGTTCCCGACCCTGATCGCGCGGCTGTTCGTGTCCGCCGACCAGCCGGACGTCATCGCGCTCGCCGCGCACGACCTGATCGTCTCGAACTGCATGATCTGGTGCATTTCGCTCAACATCCTCGCGACGACGTACTACCAGTCCATCGGACACCCCTGGATGGCGGTCTTCCTGTCCTTCATGCGGCAGGGACTCATCATGCTGCCGATCATCTGGTTCATGCCCCGCTTTCTCGAGGACAAGGCCTTCGCGATCTGGCTCTGCATGCCGGTCTCGGACGTCCTCTGCTGCCTTGCGACAATCCCGCCGTTCCTCAAGAACGTCCGCTTCCTGGCAACGGTCCGCGAGAGGAAATTGACATGTACACATAAGATTGACTGACGATTCGACGTGTGGTAGAATCATAGCCATGAAAATGAAAACAGTGTTGTTGTCTTCCGTCATGGCCCTGCCTCTCCTCGCCCGTGCCGACCTGGCGAAGATGTCCCTTGACGGAACCTGGGATTTTTCCTTTGCACGTGGCGTCGAGCTTCCGGCGGCAAAGGTCGATTTCGTGGCGACGGACAAGATCGTCGTCCCCGGTTGCTTCGACATGATGCCGAAGTGGTACGCCCAGCGCGGCCTCGCGCACTACCGCCGCACGTTCACGCTGGAGAAGCCCGTCCTCAACGCCTTTCTCAAGGTGAAGGGCTTCGGTCTTCAGGCGAAGTTCTTCCTCGACGGCAAGGAGGTCGCGACCTCGCGTCTCGCCTACTCGACGCTCTAGCTCGAGCTCGGCGCGCTGTCCGCCGGCGCGCACACGCTCGTCGCGGCCCTCGACAACAATCTCACGGGCGACCTCAATCTCGTCTACAAGCCGAACTACGACTTCTATCTCGCGGGCGGCTTCTTCCACGGCGTCGAGCTGAAGCTCCAGTACGAACCGGTCGAGCTCGACCGCGTCGTTGTCCGGACGCGCGACTACAAGACGGGCACCGTCGAGCTGACGCTTGAGGCGAAGGGCGAGCTCGCGGCGGACCTGACGGCGGACGTGTCCTTCGACGGCGCGAAGGCCGTCCCGGTGGCCTTCAAGGACCGCAAGGCGACCCTGCAGGTGCCGAACTTCAAACTCTGGAGCCCCGCGTCTCCCAACCTCCACACGGTGACGGTTCAGGCGATTCTCCCGTCTCCCACTCCCACTCAGGACTCCAACTCGCCCTGTACGACGCGTTTCGGCATCCGTCAGATCGCGGCGCACGACAAGGCGTTCTGGCTCAACGGCGAGAAGATCTGGCTGAAGGGTGTCAATCGTCACGAGTCGCATCCCGAGTTCGGCTACGCGACCTCGAAGCCGACGATGTACCGCGACATCCAGCTGATGAAGTCCATCGGCTGCAACTACGTGCGCGGGTCGCACTATCCGCAGTGCGCGGACTTCCTCGACCTGTGCGACGAGCTCGGCCTCATGGTCTGGGAGGAGTCGCTCGGCTGGAACAACTGGAAGGACCTCAAGAACGAGATCTTCATCCGCGACCAGATCCTGCAGACGCAGCTGATGGTGCGCGAGTCGATCAACCATCCGTCGATCATCATCAGCGCGTACCTCAACGAGTTCGCGTCCGACCGTGAGGAAGGCCGCGCGCTTTCCGACAAGCTCATCGACACGATCCGCGCGGAGGACACGGGACACCTCATCGGCTTCGCGAGCTCGCACGGCTGGGAGGATATCTGCAACGACAAGACGGACTTCATCGCCTTCAACCAGTATCCCGCCTGGCACGGCCAGATCGGCCGCGCGTCGACGCCCGAGTCGCTTGCCGCGGTCATCAAGGAACAGCTCGACATCAACATCGGCTACCTGCGCAAGCGCTTCGGCGAGGACAAGCCGCTGATGATCAGCGAGACGGGCTGCTACTCCCTTTACGGCAACCACGATCCGATGGGCGCGCAGTGGAGCGAGGAGTTCCAGAGCGAATACCTCGAGCACTTCCTCAAGTACTGCACGACCTCGCCCGAGATGGGCGGCTTCACGGTCTGGCAGTTCTGCGACGCGCGCACGTTCTTCCGCGGCGGCAGCGACATCCGCACCAAGCCGATGGGCTACAACATGGCCGGTCTCTTCGACCGCCACCGCAACGCCAAGGTCGCCGCCGGCACGGTGAAGAAGTATTATACGGAAAAGTAAAGTGCGGGGGCCTCGGCTCGAGGCCCTCGTCCTACTCCACCCCATGCGCCAATCCATCACTCTCCTCTCCCTCCTCCTCCTCACCCACCTCGCCCCGGCCCGCGCGTGGCGCGACTTCAATCCCGACATCGCGCGCGTTTCCGCGGCGGGAGGCGGCACGGTCGTCGTGCCGGCGGGCGAATGGGAGACGGGGCCAATCCATCTCAAGAGCAACATCGAGCTTCATTTCGAAGACGGGGCGGACGTCCTCTTCACGGACGACCTCGAGAAGTACCTGCCGGCCGTGGAGATTTCGTGGGAAGGCGTCGAGTGCCTCAACTGGTCCCCACTCGTCTACGCGAACGGCGCGACGAACGTCGCCGTGACGGGGAGGGGCGTCCTCCATCCTCGGATGGGACGCTGGGCGGCGTGGATGTGGCGCGGACCGGACCAGCAGGCGGCGAAGCGGACGCTGTTCGAGCAGTGGGGCGAGAAGGACGTGCCGCTTGCCGCGCGCGATCTCACGAAGATCCCCGAGTCGCGTTTCCGTCCGCCGTTCGTCTTCCTCAAGGACTGCACGGACGTGCGCCTGGCGGACTTCACGCTGCGCCATTCGCCGTTCTGGTGCATCCATCTCTTCCAGTGCGACGGCGTAGACATCCGCCGCGTGACGGTTGACGCGCACATGGGCAATAACGACGCGATCGATATCGAGTCCACGCGCAACGTGCTGATCGAGGACTGCACGCTCTCGCCGGGCGATGACATCGTCTGCATCAAGTCGGGACGCGACCGCGACGGACGCCGCCGGGCGCGTCCGACGGAGAATGTCGTCGTGCGCCGCGTGACGGCGGATAGCGGCCACGCCTTCCTCGGCATCGGGTCCGAACTTTCCGGTGGACTCCGCAACATCCTGATGGAGGACTGCGCGATGGAGGGAACGTGCGACTACATCTTCCGCCTCAAGACGACGCCGACGCGCGGCGGCTTCGTGGAGAACGTGACGATGCGCCGCATCACCGCGAAGCACGCGTCGGTGAACGCCATCGACTTCAACACGGCTTACTACACCGATGCCGCCTCCGTCGTGAAGACCGAAGTCGCGCCCACGACCGTGAAGGGCGTCCACCTCAAGGACATCTCCGTCGAATCCGCCGAACGCCGCGTCGAACTGCGGTCCCCGCCCGCCTGGCCGATCGAGGACTTCGTCATCGACGGACTCAAGGTGCACCGCACGTCGAAGCCCGATGTGATCGAGAACGTGCCGGTGCGCGAGCTGCCGGTGACGGGGTCGGCGCGTCCCGCCGACTTCGACCGGTTCTGGGCGGACGCCAAGGCGAAGTACGACCGCGAGGTGCCGGTCGATGTGAAGCTGGAGAAGGTCGGGTCGCTTTCCGATGCCGAGGAAGACGTCTTCAAGGTCACGGTGACCTCGCCGCCTGGCTAGAGCGCTGAGCTCACAACCGCGTAGGAGCGGCGTCCCCGTCGCTCCAGGAGCGGCGAGACGTCCCGTCTCGCCGGGTGGCCGACCATCGCCCGCGCCACAGACCGCCCACCGTCGGATGCGGGACGCATCCAACCTCCCCTCGGGGGAGTGTTCAGTCCAATGCGATGGTTTTCAGGTGGTGGACCATCAGGGGGTCGGCCAATAGATAGGCACTGGTCGTTGGCTCGATGGCGGAGGCTTCGAGCAACCGCTTCAATGCCGTGTTCGTCGTCGAGGTCGAGGCCAGGTGGTGCCGGTTGCGATAGGTTTCGTCGAACCTGTTCGTCGGCTCGGTTGCCAGGGCCAGGAGCAGGGTGCGCTGGCTTTCCGAGTACGATTGAAACGTATTCTCAAGAAGAATGCGCTCGGCAGCATACAGTGCAGAGAATCCTTCTTCGACATCCTGCGGTGTAACCGATTTGCGTCCGGTGCCGTTCACGGCATTGAACGTCCATGAGCCCAAGGCCTGGATATAGTAGGGGACGTTTCCCACCAGATCAACCATCTTGCTTGAAAGGTCCGTGGAAATCGACAAGCCGACGGACTTGAACCGCTCGGTGACGAACGCGCTGCTCTCTTCCTCCGGAGGACGATCCAACTGGAATTTCTGCGCTGAGTTGTAGAACGGCCGAGACTTTGAGGCGAACATCCGTTGGAGCATGTGAGATTTCGACCCCAAATAGATGTACGAAACCTTCTCCTGATTTTCGACAACACTACGCATGGTCCGTTCGAATTGAACCTTCAGACCGAGTTCCGCGACTTCCTGAAACTCGTCAAGAGCAATGACCATCCGCTTGCCTTCGGGACAAAGTTTCTCCGGCAGTTCCAGTACATCGCGCAAAGCGGAGATGCCGGCCTTTGTCGAGGAAAGCTCGAATTTCAGCTCGGGCTTCCCTTCAGAATCGAGACCGATGGTCGGCGAAACACGCTTGAAGAATCCAAGGACCTGATTTACCGCACCCGCGAAAGGCGCTGTCGCGCGATAGACAATCTTGGCGTATCGGGAGACGAAATCATTCAAGGAGGCGACGTCCATCATGTTGATTTCGGCGCACAACGTTCCCTGCTCCTGTAAATCAGAAAGGACCTCTCCAACCAATGACGACTTGCCGTAGCGACGCGGTCCAAAGAGGACGACGTTGTTGCCGCCATCCAGGACGTTGAGGATGTCGCGTTTAATCGTTACGCGATCAAAGAACGACTCTCCCTTGACGCGTCGACCGTATCTAAATGGATTTCTCATGGCCGTCCCATTATAACAAAAATCTATTCAGATTTGAATAACTCAATCTTGAATATCTTACCTCGCAGTCACCCACCTCAGGAGCGCCTTATCGCAACCGTGTCCTTTCCAACCCCGCTGCCAAAGGGTGCGGTTTTTTCTTGTTGAACCCAAGAGCTGTTTTCACGCAGGCGACTTCGTCGCACGCAGAGGCGCGATCGCCCCGATTTGTGCGGGTCCTTGCGGCCGGCTTCGCCGCGCTTCGCGCCTTCCCTCCGA
>CAMEZU010000026.1 GCA_945947925.1 uncultured Verrucomicrobiota bacterium | reverse complement strand
CGCAGGTCGGCTCCGGCGTTGAACCCGAAGACCGATTCCTCGGCCTCGGACGCGGTTTCCGGAACGGAATCGCCACGGGCTGCACCGAGGCAGCCCATGGCGATGACGGCGAGCACCAGTTTGTTCGTCATTGTCGTGATTGTTTTAGTGAGGCTGTTACTTCACGGGAAGCAGCTTCTCCTGTCCGTTCATGTACGGACGCAGAACCTCGGGAATCGTCACGGAGCCGTCCTCGTTGAGGTGCTGCTCGAGGAGCGCCACCATGAGACGCGGGAGGGCCACGCCCGAACCGTTCAGGGTGTGGACAAACTTCGTCTTGCCGTCCTTCGGGTCCTTGAAGCGGCAGTTGAGACGGCGGGCCTGGTAGTCGGTGAAGCAGCTGCAGGAGCTGACTTCAAGCCACTGCTGCTCGCCCGGCGCCCAGAGCTCGAGGTCGTAGCACTTCGCCGCCGAGAAGCCCATGTCGCCCGAGCAGAGCTGGAGGACGCGGAAGTGAAGGCCGAGGCCCGTCAGGACGTCTTCGGCTTCCTTCACGAGGATCTCGAGCTGGTCGAACGAGGTCTCGGGATTGACGAAGTTCACCATCTCGACCTTGTCGAACTGGTGGACGCGGAGCATGCCGCGCGTCATCTTGCCGGCGCTGCCCGCCTCGCGACGGAAGCACGGCGTGTAGGCCGTCAGCTTGATCGGCAGCTGCTTCGCGTCGAGGATGTCGTCGCGGTAGTAGTTCGTCACCGGCACTTCGGCGGTCGGGATGAGCCAGAAGTCGTCGATCTGGCAGTGATAGAGATCTTCCGCGAACTTCGGGAGCTGGCCCGTGCCCGTCATGGAGTCGCTGTTCACGACGAACGGCGGCAGCATCTCGGTGTAGCCCTGCTTCTGGCAATGGAGGTCGAGCATGTACTGGATGAGCGCGCGCTGGAGCTTCGCGCCCTGGCCGAGGATGATCGGAAAGCCCGTTCCCGTGAGCTTCACGCCGCGCGGGAAGTCGAAGATGCCGAGCTTCTCGCCGATCTCGGTGTGCGTCGGGATCTTGAACGCTGGATCCTTCCACTCGCCGACCTTGCGGACGACGACATTGGCCGTCGAATCCAGGCCCGTCGGAATCTCGGGGGCGGGAAGGTTCGGGATCATGAGCAGCGACTCGCGGAGATCGTGGTCGACCTGCGCGAGCTCCTTGTCGATCTCGGCGATGCGGTCGCCGACCTTGCGCATCTCCTCCTTCGCGGCCGTGATGTCGCCGCCTTCCTTTGCAATCTTGCCGATCTCCTTGGAGGCCGCGTTGCGCTTCGCCTTCAGCGTCTCCGTCTCAGCCACCAGCGCGCGACGCTTCGTATCCAGGTCGCGGGCCTTCTCAATCTTCTCCTTCTCGACCCCGCGGCGCGCCTCGGCGGCCACGACGGCATCGAACTCATCACGAATCTTCTTGATGTCGATCATTTTCGCTTACTCCTAAAATGTTCTGAATATTGTATCATTTTTTTCAGACAAGAGGTGTAGACATTCGTAGGGACTCGGTCAGTCAACACCGCTAGCGCGGTCTTGACCGACCTCGGCATTTGGCCGAATGAGAGAGAACCTCGCAGCCGGTTTCGGTGATGAGAACGAGGTCCTCGATGCGGACGCCGAGGTTGTCCTCGAGGTAGATGCCAGGCTCGATCGTGACGGCCATCCCGGGCTTGAGGACGGTCTTTTGCTTCTTCGCCGCCCACGGGGCCTCGTGGATCTCGATGCCGACGCCGTGTCCGAGGGAATGTCCGAACGCCTTGCCGAAGCCCTCCTTCGTGAGGTAGTCGCGCGCCACCTTGTCGAGCGCGCCGGCGGTCATGCCCGGCTTCGCGGCGGCGATCGCGCGGCGGTTCGCCTCGAGGACGAGCGCGTAGACTTGCTTGTAGAGCTTCGCGGGCTTCGCCGGGACGATGTTCCGCGTCATGTCCGAGCAATAGCCGTTCAGCTTGACGCCCATGTCGACGAGAACCGGATCCTTGCCGTTCCAGACCGTGTCATCGGGCACGTGGTGGCATTCGGCCGCGTTCTTGCCGACGCAGACGATCGTCTCGAAGGCCTCGCCCTCGCCGCGCTCGATCATGAGGTGTTGGATGACGCGCGCCATCTCGCGCTCGGTCATGCCGGGCTTGAACTGCGCCTGCGCGGCGGACCAGATCTCGTCGTTGAGCTTCTCGGCGGCGCGGAGCTTCTCCTGCTCGTCAGGCGTCTTCACCGCGCGGAGCGCCTTGACGTCCGCATCAATGTCCACGAACTCCGTCTTCGGATGCTTCTTCACGAGCCCGAGGTAGCGCGCGGCGGTCACCGTCGACTCGTAACCGACCTTCTTGCCCGAGAAGACAACCTTCTTGATGTCCTTCACAGTCAGCCACGGCGCAAGGCGGTGGACCATCGGCACGTAGCGGAAGTCGGTATGGAAGACGACCTTCGCCGTTTTCTTGCCCGGCACGACCAGGAGGCACGCGTTGTCGCAGTCGATGCCGGTCAGGGCGCGGACATTGGCCTGGTTGTAGACGACGGCCGCCGCGAGTCCCTTCTCGCGAACGACGGAAACGAACGCCTCGAGGCGTTCGGCAAACGGATTCCCCTTCATTCTCTCCCCTTGTTCTTCCCGGACGGCGGACCGACCTGTCACTGCCAGAGACCCATTGCCGGGATATGGACCTCTTCCTTGACGTTGACGCTGGTCGAACCGAAGATGTAGTCCGCCGCCATCGGCGAGACGGTAATCGTCGTCGAGACGGAAGACGACGAGTAGGACCCGTCGCCGCCATGGGACGTGAGGGCGCTCCGGCCCGCATCCGAACGCAGCGTCCGAAACGCGTTCAGCGACGAGACGATGTACTTGGTGAACCCGAAGACACCCGCCAGCACGAGGGCCACGACGACCATCCCGATGGCCAGCTCGACCAGCGCCTGACCGGAGCGAAGCTTAGTGCCCATGGCTCGTTCCTCCGTGTCCGCCGCCGTGCCCGCCGTACGAGCGGCGGCACTCGCTCGAGTGGTACTTCAGCCAGTTGACGCCCGAGCGGCGGAACGAGTCGCGCTCCCAGGCCTGCAGCTGAAGACAGTAGAAGCAGCCCTGCGCGTTCCGCGGTCCGTGCTCAAGATAGGCGCCGAGGTGATGGCGGATGTGCGAGACCCAGCCGTAGTCGGCCGTCCCGAGCTCCTGTCCGCCGACGGCGTCGAGCGGCACAAGCCGCACGTCCGTGAGGCAGGGGACGACGAACTTGCGCAGCCCGTTGACCACGCCGACGTTCCCGTCCAGGTCCTCCACCGTGCCGAATGGCTTCGCCGCCGCCGACCAGGTGAAGTCGGATGTCGACTCGATGGCCACGGCGTCGACGCGCTTCTGGCAGCGGCAGACCGCCGCGCAGCCGCGGATGTTGTACTCTGGCTTGATTTCGCCGGCGATCGGGAACTCGTAGCCCTCCTCGTCGTCGGCGAGGGCGAGTCCGTTGAACCACGTGTGCCAGCGGCTGTCCTCGAAGAAGAACCAGACCTGCTCCGGGTCGGCGAGGAGCGAATTCTCGACATCCACCCTGGACACGGGCTCGTCCGAATAGCGCTCGAGGATCCTCACGATCTCCTCCGGACGGAAGACCTCGGTGATGGGGCACTTGCGCGTCGTCACATGGAGCGAGAAGATCTCGCTGTTGTCCATCGCATTCTTGCGCCGGTCGGGCAGGGGCGCCCAGGACGTGTAGTTGTCGTATTCCTCGAGCAGGTTCCGCGCGTTGAAGTGGAACCAGCACCACTCGCGCCCCGAGATCGCCATGTAGAACGCGCGGTTGAGCAGCATGTGCCCGCCGACGCCGTCGTAGAACTCGATGTTGTCAGGTCCCGTCGCCAGGCCCTCGCCGATGACGCTCTCGATGCGCGAGGCGTACTCCGTCCAGGCGCCCGGATACGGCTCGGGATACGGATCTCCCGCCTGTCCGCCGCCGGCATAGACGGTGCGGATGTCGCGGACGTGCTCGCGTAGGATGCGGGCGAACTCGTCGCGGACCTCCATCCCGTTGCGCTTCGCGGCGTCGTTCGCCAGGCGCAGCGCGTCCACCGGACCGAGCAGCGCCAGCCGCCGCTGCTGATGCACCGTCTCGCGCTCGATCCGCTCCCGAAGACGCCGGACCTCGGCCTCGGACATCTCGTTGGTGACGGTGGTGACGAGCCTGAGGTGCTCGACGTTCAGGCGGCCGATCTCGTTGATCAGCGACCCCTGCTTGCGCGAGGCGGCAAGCGCGGCCGCGTCGCCCGCGTTCTGGACGCGGTTCTTGGCGCGGACGGAAAGGAACGTGTCGACGTTCAGCAGCGTGAGCAGGACGATCACGACCAGCACGAAAAGAAGGAAAAGGGCAATCTGTCCGTTGCGCGCCTTCATCGGTCAACGTCCCTGGTCGTACATATAGAAGGGAAAGTGGGACTCCATCTGCGCCCGGCCCTCCATGTCGAAGTCGGGGGTGGAGAGGAAGACGGACGACTCGGCGATCGGCGCGACGCCCGCGCCGGAACGGACGTCGAAGTCCATCGTGTGCCAGTACTCGTAGTCCAGCACGCCGTTGGCGAACGTCCAGTCTTCGGCCGTCAGGTAGATGGGCACGCGCGACGCCTCGTTGAAGCCGTCCTCCTCAGGCCAGATCCGCGCGCCGGCAACGGGAATCATCGCCACGCGCGCGGATTTCTCGCACATGAAGTCATTGAAGCCCACCGCCTTCGCACGGGCGGCGCGGGCCGCCGCATGGTCAAGGAGCGTGCGCGCCGCGACCATGCGCGAAAGCTGGTAGGCACCGAAGAAGATCATCATGATCGCAAGTACCGCGATCAGCGTCTCGACCATCGCCTGTCCGCGCTTCATCGCGACGACGCTCCCTCGGGTCTGGTCAGGGGAAATCAGTTGCCGGCGTCTTCGATCTTGTCGCCGGTCTCCTCGAACTTGTCGCCGATCTTGCCGGCGAAGACCTTGATGACGGCGATCAGCGCAACGGCAATGAGGCTGATGATGAGGATGTACTCGACCATCGTCTGACCTTTTTTCATCTTCTTCATGGCTCTGCTCCTTCTTCTTCCTTACGGATAGTCCGAACTCACGAGGCTCTCCGTGCGGACGACCGAACGTCGCGTCGCGGACAGGAGATACCCCAGCGCACCCAGCACGACAAGCAGGGCCGCGAAGGTGAGCACGTACTCGACCATCGTCTGTCCCCGTCTGGCGTTATGTTTCATGACAGGATTATAGCACAAAGTCCAAACCCAGGCAACTGATCCGCGTACCGCGCAGATCCGCCAAGCGAGTGACAGTAGACCAACAACTCAGTAGATGAAGAGAATCTCCCTGTACTTCGGAAGCGGCCACTTGCGGTCGTCGACAAGACCCTCGAGACGGTCCACCGTCTTGCGCAGGTCGTCCATCGCCCCGAGGATGGCCCGGGGTTCGGCCTTCAGGAGCGCGCGCTCGACCCGCTCGCACTTGACGTGGAGGTCGTCGAGCCCCGCGCCGAGCTTGAGCGACAGCGCGGTAAGTCCCTTGAGCCCGACGCGCAGGCCGTCCTTCTTCGCCTGGCCGATTGCCGTCGCGAGACGGCTGAACTCGTCGGCGACGACAGGACGGATCATCGAACGCGCGATCTCCAGAGCGACCCGGCCCTCGATGTGCACGCGGCTCAGATAGTTTTCTGCCGCGATCTCGTGACGGCTCTTCATCTCGCCCTCGGAGAAGACGCCGTACTTCGCGAAGAGCGCGCGGTTGGCCGCATTCTCGAGCGGGGCGATCGCCTCAAGCGTGTCGCGGAGGTTCGGGAGGTTCCGCTTCGCGGCCTCCTTCGGCCATTCGGGACCGTACCCATCGCCCGAGAAGAGGACGCGCTTGTGCTTGCGGATGAGGCGCTGCAGGAGCTTCTGGAGCTCCGTGTTGAAGTCGCCGCCCGCCGCGTCGAGCTTGTCGCAGATCGCGTCGATCGACTCCGCGACAATCGTGTTGAGCACCGTCTGGCTCGCCGCGCAGTTCTGCGAGGAGCCGGGCGCGCGGAACTCGAACTTGTTGCCCGTGAAGGCGAACGGCGAGGTGCGGTTGCGGTCCGTCGAGTCCTTCGGCAGCGCCGGCATCGTGTCGACGCCGAACTTGAACGTCGTCCGGCCCGCGCGGCGGCCGGCCTCGCCCGTCTCGATCTCCTTCATCACCGCCGAGAGCTCGTCCCCGAGGAAGATCGAGATGATCGCCGGCGGCGCCTCGTTCGCGCCGAGGCGGTGGTCGTTGCCCGCGCCCGCCGTCGACATCCGGAGCAGGTCCGCATGCAGGTCGACCGCGCGGATGATCGCCGAGAGGAAGGTGAGGAAGATCGCGTTGTCGCGCGGATTGTCGCCGGGCGAGAGGAGGTTCTGGCCGCCGTAGGCGATGGACCAGTTGCAGTGCTTGCCGGACCCGTTCACGCCCTCGAACGGCTTCTCGTGCAGCAGGCAGACGAGTCCGTTTGCCTCGGCCGTGCGCCGGAGCGTCTCCATGATCATCATGTTGTGGTCCACAGCGAGGTTGATCTCCTCGAACATCGGCGCCAGCTCGAACTGCGCCGGCGCGACCTCGTTGTGCCGCGTCTTGGCTGGGATTCCGAGCCGCCAGAGCGCGTCCTCGACCTCCGTCATGAACTTGAGGATGCGCGGACGGATCGAGCCGTAGTAGTGGTCGTCGAGCTGCTGGTGCTTCGCCGGCGCCGCGCCGAAGACCGTGCGGCCCGTCTGCAGCAAGTCGGGACGCCTCAGGTAGAAGCTGCGGTCGACGAGGAAGTACTCCTGCTCGACGCCGAGCGTCACCGAGACGTGCGCCTTCGCCTTGCGGAACTTCTTCATCAGGCGCTCCGTCGCGCGCGTCACCGCCTGCAACGACCGGAGAAGCGGCGTCTTCATGTCGAGCGCCGCGCCCGTGTAGGCGCAGAACGCCGTCGGAATGCACAGCGTCGCGCCGTTCTCGTGCCGCTTGATGAACGCGGGCGAGGTCGGGTCCCACGCCGTGTAGCCGCGCGCCTCGAAGGTCGAGCGCAGTCCGCCCGACGGGAACGAACTCGCGTCCGCCTCGCCGCCGATCAGGTTCTTGCCCGAGAACTTCTGCACCGCCTGCGCCAGGCCCGTCGGCTCGAGGAACGCGTCGTGCTTCTCCGCCGTCCCGCCCGTCATCGGCTGGAACCAGTGCGTGAAGTGCGTCGCGCCGCTCTCCAGCGCCCAGGCCTTCATGCCTTGCGCGACGGCATCCGCGATCGACGGGTCGAGAGGCTTGCCCTCCTTCATCGTCGCAATGAGTTTAGCCGCCACCGGCTTCGTCAGGAAACGGCGGATCGCCCTCTCGGAGAAGACGTCCTCGCCGTACGTTGTCAGGCTCGTATCGGTCATAAGGAAGCTTATTATACCACATTTACATTTTCTGTTAAATGCCCCCCAGCGTGACGACGGACAGCCTGACCGTCGAACGCCCGGCCGCCGACCCGAACGCGAGCGTTCCGCCCAGACGCGCCGCGCGCTCGCGCATGCCCGCGATGCCGTAATGCCCCTGCTCGGGACCCTCCGCCGTCTCCGCGTCGAACGGCAGCCCGTCGTTCGACACCTCCACGGTCAGCGCGCCGCCCGCCTCGTCCGCACGGATGACGATGTCCTTCGCGCCGCCGTGACGGATCGCGTTCATCGACGCCTCCTGGACGATCGCCAGGATGTCGCGCTTGCTTTCGGGCGAGCGGACTTTCGAGAGCCGGCGGACCTCGGCCCGCGCCCGCACCGCGCCCATCGTCTGCAGCCGGTCCGCATAGGCGCACAGCAACTCGCCCAGAGGCTTCATCAGCAGGTCGTCGCTCCGAAGGTCGTTGATCGCCGCCCGGACCTCCAGCCGTGTCCGGTCCAGCATGTCGCAGGCCGCCGTCAGCGTCTCGCGCAGCTCCGGCCGAAGGTCCGCGTCCGCCGACCGGACCGACGTCAGCAGGATCTTCGTGCCCGACAGGTACTGCGCCACCGTGTCGTGCAACTCGCCCGCAATCCGACGACGGTCCGCCGACACCGCCCTCGCCAGCGCCCGCGCCCGACGGCGCTGGATGAAGAGCGCCGCGATCACCAGCAGCAGCGGGACGACCGCCACGACCCCGGCAAACCGCAGGAACGCCAAGGCCTTGCGGCGGAAGCGCTGGCCCGGATCGGTCAGGCGGATCGGATTGTCGCCGACCGCCTCGAGTTCCGGATACAGCGTCTCCCAGGCCATCGTGATGCACGGGAGCAGCACCCCTTCCACCGTCACCTCCTCGTCGATAAACCGTTCCCAGGACGGACTCGCGTCATGCACGCTCACCGGCACCACGCCCCCGTCGGTCGCCAGCGACAGCACCGTCCCGTCCATCCCGTTCACCCGACGGTGCCGGATGCCGCGCACGACGCCCGTCATCCGCGCCCGGCGGTTGTAGCAGTCCTTCGTCTGCAGGTACGCGTACTCGCGGTCGGGATACGGCGGCAGGTCGATGCGTCCGATCTTCCGCATCCTGCGGGCGACGAGACCGGGGTCGACGATCAGCGACGCGGAACAGCCCTCCACCTCCAGCAGGTCGCCGGGCTCCAGCCGCTCGCAGCCCTCCGCCGCAGCCATGGGAACCTCCGGCATGCGGCCAGAACAGTAGACCGACGGACCGTTCGGATCGAACGGGTCCGCGATCACGCCCGACAGGCCGATCCAGGAAAAGGCGATCGTCACCACGCCGGTCACGCAAACGTCGACGTTCTTCCCCGCCTCCTGGCGGTCCATGGCCGCCAGCTCGGCGACCGTCGTTCCGCCGGCCGTCATCCGGACGGCCAGCGCCGCCAGAACCGCCAGACTGCGCCAGGAAATTTCCATCGGACTACCCCTCCGGATCGACCAGTCCCCGCTGGATCGCCGCCCGGACCGCGCCAATCCGGTCGTGCACGCCGAGCTTTTCGAAAACGTGCCGGAGATGGACCTTCACGCAGGCCTCGGACACGCCGAGCGCCTTCGCGACCTCCTTGTTGGACGCGCCCCGCGCCATCATCTTCAGCGCCTCCGATTCGCGCGGCGTCAGCACGGGCGCGGCCTTGCGGCGGTCGTAGACCATCTGGACGGACTCCGGCACGTACCGTCCCCCCGCCGCCACCGCGCGCACCGCCTCGACAATCGCGTCGGAGCCGACGTCCTTCATGACATAGCCCGCCGCGCCGGCCTCAAGCGCCTGGAAGATCGACTCGTCCGTGCCGCTCGTCGTCAACATCACGACCTTCGCCGCGGGATCCGCGGCGCGGATGTCCTTCAGCGCCGCGAGACCGTCGACCTTGGGCATGCGGATGTCCAGCAGCGTCACGTCAGCACCGGAGCGGACGACGGCGGCACCGGCGTTCTCCCCGCCCGCCAGTTCGCCGACGAACTCCATCTCCGGCGACAGCTTGAACGCCAGCTTGAGACCGAGGCGGACCACCGCGTGGTCGTCAATCACGAAAACCTTGATCTTCTTCATTTCTTCAGGCGGAAGGTGCGCGCGTTCTTCACGCCGGCCGGCTCGTCCATGCTGTTCGCCAGCGTCGAGAAGGCCGCCCAGTCCTGGTCGGCGCGCGCACCGCTCCAGAACTTCTGGCCGAGCGTCTGCAAGGCCGGATAGATGCGGTCCCAGTTGTCCGCCTCGGTGTAGGGCGTGCCGTCCTTCTTCTTGCCGAGCCGGTCGTTCCAGAGCGCGAACTTGCCGCCCGCAAGCTGGTCGAGCTTGTCTTCAGGCACCGTGTAGTTTCCGATCTGACGCGGCTCCCACGTGTTGTAGAGGTACTTGCAGTTGAGGTAGTCGTAGTAGTAGCCCGCAAACGGCACGAGATAGGTGAGGCCGTCCGGCACCGCGACGACCGTATAGCCAGCTTTGATCGCCTCCGCCGGCTGGTAGTACGGATTGTGCCAGATGTCCATCGTGATGTCCTTGTCCGCGACGACCGGCGTCTCGCCCTTCGCGTGCGTGAGCGCGCCCCAGGCGCAGGCCTTGCGGCCGAAGCCGCGGACCATCTTGAGCATGTCGTCCGTGAACTTGCGGAACTTCTCCGCCTCCTTCTTATTGTACTCGTCGGTGCCGACGTGCATGTACGGTCCCGGGAACACCGGGTCGTCGCCCGTCAGGTATTCCGCAAAGAGCGGCTTCAGCTTCGCGACAATCGCGTCGCCCTTATTGAGGTCGAAGTGATCCGCGCCGTACTCCTTGGACGCGAACTCCGGCCACGCGCGCGTGAAGGCGAGCGAATGCGCCGGGACGTCGATCTCGGGAACGACCGTCACGCCCATCGCCGCGCAGTCCTTCACGAACTGGCGGAAGGCGGCCTTCGTGTAGTGTCCGTCCTTCGCCGTCAGCTCGGGATACGTCGTCGACTCGAGGCGGAAGGCGGCCTGCTTCGTCGACCAATCCGCCTTCGGGTTCTTCTCGATCTCGTTGTCGTTGAGATGGATGTGGAGCGTATTCATCTTGTAATACGCCATCGTCTTCGCGAGGTCGTAGAGGAAGTCCATCGAATGGTACATCCGGCCGACGTCCAGCACGAAGCCGCGCACGCGGTACTTCGGCACGTCCGTGATCTCGCCGCAGGCGACGGGCTTGCCGTCCCGCGCGAGCTGCGCGAGCGTCTGGCGCGCCCAGAGGAGGCCCTGCCTCTCCTTGGCGAACACGTGGACCTTGTTCCCGGCCTTGAGCTGCAGGCAGTAGCCCTCGTTCCCGAGCTTCGGATCGCTGACGAGCATCTCGGTGACATCGGCGGCCTTGAGGTCGCAGGTACCGTCGGCGGGCTTCCATTCGGTCGGCTGCGGGATGACGGGAAGGAGAGCGGCGAGAATCAGTGCGGAGGTCATGGCTTACTTGTCTTTCTTGAGAGTTTTGAGGGTGAGTCCGGTCAGGTCCTTCCCGCCTTCGCGCAGGACGCACGAGGCAAGGAGCGCCACGAGGACGCAGACGGCAAGGCCGATGCCGCCGAGGAGGAACGGGTGGAACTTGAGGCCGAACACGTTGCAGTCGAAGATCTTGCAGCCGAAGCAGACGAAGTAGTTCGCCACCAGGCCGAGGATCGCCGCGAGTCCCTTCACGCGCGGCAGGAAGACGCCCATGAAGAAGAGTCCCGTCAAGCCCGCCGTCAGCATCGCGATGAACTCGTTGAAGTTGTCGAAGAGCGCCGAGGACTCGACGCGCGAGAGGACGAGCGCCGAGGCGATGCCGAGGACGCCCACGACGTACGTGCAGACCTGTCCGCAGCGGATCTGCATCCGGCCCGAGATCGTCGGATTGAAGCGCTTGATGAAGTCCGTGACGAGCGCCGTCGAGGCCGAACTCAGGTTCGCCGACAGCGTCGAGATCGTCGCCGCGAACACGGCCGCGATCACGAGTCCCGCCAGCCACGCCGGCATCTCCGTGCCCATGAAGATCGGCAGGATCGAGTCGCCCTTGGGCATCGTCACGTCCATCGCCGACGGATTGTTGTGGTAGAACGCGAAGAGTGCCATGCCGATGCCGTAGAAGACGACCTGCGCGAAGACGCTCATGCAGCCGTTGAACCACAGCGAACGCTTCGTCGCGTTCTCGTCCGGCGTCGCGATGTAGCGCTGGACGACGCACTGGTCCGACGTGTAGCTCGAGAGGTTCGAGATGAGGCCCTGCACCGCGACGACCCAGAAGACCGGCTGCGAGAGGATGCAGCGGAAGTCCCACATCGCGTTCTTGTCATACGCCGTCGCCGTGTCCCAGAACGTCGCGAGGTGCGCCCCCGCGGGACCCGTCTTGAGGATGAGGATCACGAGCACCGCCACGGCGCCGCCCAGGAGGACGATGCCCTGCACGAAGTCGGACCAGATCACGGCCTCGAGTCCGCCCAGCGAGCAGTAGACCATCGTGAGGACGCCGCAGATGAGGATGCACGCGTCGATCGAGATACCCGTCACGGCATTGAGCGCAATCGCCGGAAGGAGGGTGACGACCGCCACGCGGCAGACCATGAAGACGATGAACGCGGCGGACCCGAAGAGCCGCACGCCCAGGTTGAAGCGCTTCTCAAGATACTCGTACGCCGACGTGATGCCGAGCCGGCAGAAGAACGGCAGGTAGTAGTAGATCGCGACCGGCGCCATGCCGATGATGAAGAACGCCATCACGAAGTAGCGCCAGTCCGAGATGTACGCCTGCGCTGGAATCGCGAGGAAGGTGATCGACGAGAGCATCGTCGCGAAGATCGACATGCCCGCGACGTACCACGGGATCTTGCCGCCGCCGCGGAAGTAGTCGTTCTCGTCCTTCTTCTTGAAGATGAAGTATGAGGCCATGCCGACCATCAGCAGCGCATAGGCGCCGACGACGAGCCAGGCCGTCCAGCCGAACTTCTTGACCTTCACGAAGTTCGCCGTCGACACCGCGTCCGTCCGACACGCAGGCGCGCATTCGCCGCCCGCGAGGACGAGCTCGTACGACTCGGGCGTCTTGCCCTTGCGGAGACCCGCCGCCGCCCCGCAGCGGGGACTGTCCCCCTCGGCGATCGTCCCATACGCGCACCAGGCGTCCGTCACGCAGTTGTACGCGAGGATCGTCCGCTGCCAGCCGAGCTTCCCGGGATCGGTCTCGGTCGAGCCCTCGATCGCCCGCGCGATCCAGCCCTGCTCGCCGAAGCCGCCGATGAGAAGGACGTGCTGGTGTCCCGACGCGAGAAACGCCGCGCCGATCGTCGTCGTGTTCGCGGGAAGCGGCGCCAGCTTCTTCCAGCTGCCAGAGGAAAGCACCAGGCCGTAGCCGTCGTGTAGCGGCGCCTTCGTCGCGCAGTCATAACCGCCGTAGACGACGAGGAGCTTCTCCTTCTGGTCTCCGTTCTGAACGACGGCGACGTGCTGCGCGCGGGCGGGACCCGGCAAGTCGGCGACAGCGTCCCATTGAGAGGGGCTGTTGCCCTTGTGCTGGAGAGCCGGCGCCAGCTTCAGGCGCCAGACACGGTTCGAGCCGACGACATAGACGAACGTGCCATCATACGCCGCCGCGCCCATCGTCACGGGTTCGGGCAGGTCGGGAAGCTCGGTCCGCTTCGCCGCCGCACCGAGAAGACAGGCGTCGGAGAAGACGCCCACGCCGTCCGTGCCGCCCGCGCAGAAAAGCCCCTCCGCCGTTTCGCAGGAGACGCCTTCGGCGACGGGATAGGCGAGTTCGCCGACCTTGGACCACGTCTTCGCGTCCTTGTCCCGCAGGTAGACGCCCTGCTCGTACCCCTTCGTCGTCCCGTCGTGCGTCGAACCGCCGGCGACGAGGAAGGATCCGTCCTTGAGGAAGCCGCCGAACGGACGCGCCACCTTGACGGGCAGCGTCTCGGACGGACCCCAGTTCACCTCGACAGGCGTCGCATGGGCCGTGGCAAGACACATCACGCCAATCGCCAGAAACAGATTCTTCATGCGCTTCTTCCTCACTCGGATTCGCTCCCTTCGTTGACGCGATTGTCCCAATCGCGTCTGCGCTTTTACTTGAACTGGGCCTTCACGTCCGCGAGGGGGATCGTGACGAAGTTAATTGTCGCGTAGCCCGCGCCTTCGTAGAGGCAGCCGACCGTCTTCCCGTCCTTGAGAAGCGTGATGTCGGAATAGGCCGCGCCCTGGGGCTCGATCGAGAGTCCCTCGCTCCAGGTCTTTCCGTCGTCGATCGACGCGCGCAGGTAGAGGTTTTTGCGGCCGCCCGCGTTGCAGTTCGAGAAGAGCAGCGCCTTGCCGACGCGCAGGATCTGCGCGTTGCAGCCGGGATCGACGAGCGTCGTGTCGTGATGCGACGTCCATGTCTCGCCCTTGTCCTTCGACACGTGGATGAGGCGCTTGCTCCCGCCGCAGCGCGAGTTAATCATCCAGTCGCCGTTCGTGAGCTCGACGACCTTGCACTCGTCGCCGCCCTTCGCGGGCTTGCCGTAGGGCTTCCAGGTCTTGCCGTGGTCCGGGGACCCGAAGAGCGCGTTGCCGTCCCCGACATGGACGAGCGTATGGAGAAGCGTCCCGTCCTTCAGCTGCGTGCCGGATCCCGAGGTGATGAAGATGAAGCCGCCCTTGCCCTCCTCGGCGCCGCACGGCCAGCCCTCGATCGCGATGTCCTTGGAGATCTCGCGCGGCTTCGACCAGCTCTTGCCGTTGTTGGACGATTCCTGGACGAAGAAGCGGTAGACGCCGTGGCGGCGCGCACGGAGACCCTTCTCGTCCCCGGCCGCCCGCGCGTTGGCCTCGACCTGCTCCCACTCCCACACGTTGTAGAAAAGGAAAATCTTCTTCGCGACGACGTCGACGACAAAGGACGGATCGGAGCCGCTCCAGCGCGAACCGTTCTCCTTCCAGTCCCAGGTCCAGCTGTTGGCGGGCGCCGTCCAGGTCTTGCCGCCGTCGGTCGAACGGCGGACGGTGATGTTGATCGGCTGGTAGACGCAAAGGTCGCCGCCGTTCCACGTCCGCGCGTCGCACGCCGCGACGAGATCCCCGTTCGGCGCCGTGCACAGGGCCGGAATGCGGTAGATCTTCACGCCGTTGTCCCCGCTCTTCCACAGGACCTTCTTCTCATAGGCCCCGGCGACAGCCGACAACACGACAACACAGGCCGCGACAAGACAACGAATCGTCATATCTTCCCCTCCCCTTGAATTTCCGGCCTACGACGGCCAATCAAAAAATGTCTCGTTATTATTCTATCAAAAGAATCCACCGCTGACTACTCTTACGTACCCCGGAAAGCGAAATTTC
>CAMEZU010000025.1 GCA_945947925.1 uncultured Verrucomicrobiota bacterium | reverse complement strand
GTACTCGTTGACGCTCTGCGGCGTCATCCCGACGTGCGCGAGGACGGGGATTCCCGCCTCGGTCAGGCGCCGGATGAGCGCGCAGACCCGCGGCGTCGCGCCTTCGAGCTTCACTGCGTCCGCACCGGCCTGCAGGCACTTCACCGCATTGGCCATCGCCACGTCCTCGCCGCACTGGTAGCTGCCGAACGGCAGGTCCGCGACAACCATCGCGTCCTTCGCCCCGCGCGCCACCGCCGCCGTGGCGGACAGCGTCTCCTCCAGCTTCACGGGAAGCGTCGTCCCGTACCCGAGCACAACCATGCCCATCGAGTCGCCGACCAGGATGATCGGCACGCCCGCCTCGTCCGCCAGCCGCGCGAAGCACGCGTCATACGCCGTGCAGCACCCGAGCTTCCGCTGTCCCTTCGCGGCCCGAACCGTCGCTACGTTCCACTTTTTCATGATGTCAGTGAATATTGCCCCGAGAAGGATGGCTCTTGGCCTTCGGCTTCTCAATTTTGAGGAAGGTCGCGAACTGCAACGCCTCGGCCGGAATCTCGTCCCCCGTCGTGTCGGGCATCTGCGAGAGGTCCATGCCGTGGTCCGCATGCGTGTGATGGAACTTGAGCTTCGGGTTCACGATCTTCCGGAGCTCCTCCTTGAAGAGGTCGAGTCCCTCGCGCGAATCGCAGCTGATGGCGATCGGCTCGACGCCCGTCTCCTTGACGAACTCGGCGAGGTTTTCCCGCGAGACCTCCTGGTCCATCTTGTTCGCGACGACGAGGTACGGACGCTCCGCGAGTTCCGCCGAGTACGCGTCGATCTCCTTCTTGAGAATCGCGTAGTCCTCCCACGGCTTGCGGTTGTCCGTTCCCGCCATGTCGATCACGTAGACGAGCACCTTCGACCGCTCGAGGTGCTTGAGGAACGCAAGCCCGAGGCCGACGCCCTTCGCCGCGCCCTCGATGATGCCCGGGACGTCCGCCATCGCGATGTTCGCGTAGTCGTCGTAGCGGATCGTGCCGACTATCGGATTGAGCGTCGTGAACGGATAGCTCGCAATCTTCGGGGTGGCGGACGAAAGGACGGTGAGCAGCGAGCTCTTGCCCGCGTTGGGAAAACCGAGAAGACCCGCGTCCGCAATCGTCTTGAGCTCGAGCCGCAGCCGCCGCTCCTCCGGCTCGCCGCCCGGCGTGTGCTCCGTCGGGGCCTGGTTGACGGACGACTTGAAGTGGACGTTGCCGAAGCCGCCCGCACCGCCCTTCGCGACAATGACCGACTGGCCGGGTTCCGTGATGTCCGCCACCAGGAGCCCCGTCTCGACATCGTAGACCTCCGTGCCGAGCGGCACCGGGACGACCAGGTCCTTGCCGCGCTTGCCGTACATCTTCTGTCCCTGGCCGGGACCGCCGTCCTGCGCGTAGCACTTCGGATCGTAATAGAGGCTCAGCAGCGAGTTGATGTGCTCGGACGCCTTGAACACGACGTCGCCTCCGCGACCGCCGTCGCCTCCGTCCGGTCCGCCAAACTCGACAAGCGCCTCGCGCCGCATGGACATCGCGCCATCGCCGCCCCGTCCGGAACGCACCAGAACCTCAACCTGATCTATGAACGTCTTCGCTTTCATAGGATGTATTATATCAAATTCAGGCACCCGGCCGCCCCCACGGACACATCATTCCCCACGCACCAGCAAGCCCGTCGTCCACTCGCCGATCGTCTTGTGGGAGATCTCGCGGTAGCCGCGCGCGACATAGGCCGCCAGGACCTCGGGATAGAGCTCTTCCAGAATGCCCGAGACGACGAGCGTCTTCGGCGCAAAACCCGCGATCTCGTCCGCAAAGGCGATGAGCAGCGGACCGAGAATGTTCGCCACCACGACATCTGAAGGCGAAAATCCACCCTTCATCATTCTACACTCATCATTCATCACTCGCCCTTGCAGCGCAAGGTCGGGATAGAGGCCCTTCGCGGCCTCAATGGAGGCGTCCAGCGTCACCGCGCCCCGACCGAGCGCGAACGTGCGGTAATCGACCGAAACGCCATTGGTCTCGGCATTCTCCTTCGACGCCTGTACGGCCTCTTCGTCAATATCGAAGCCGGCGACGGGCGCGAAGCCGAGCTTCGCCGCGGCGATGGAAAGGATGCCGCTCCCGCAGCCCATGTCGAGAAACGAACGACGAGCGTCGAGGGACGAGGTCTGGACGGCGGAGGCGATTTCGTCGATGTACTGGAGGCACGCCTTGGTCGTCTCGTGCTTGCCGGTGCCGAAGGCCATGCCGGGATCGAGCGTCAGGACGATCTCGCCGTCCTTCGTCTCTGGCATCGGCTCCCACGGCGGATGCGTGTAGATGCGCGGCGAGACGCGCTCCGTCTTGAAATGGCGGCGGTAGGAGAGCTTCCAGTCCTCGTCCGGGATTTCGGACACCTCGACTGGGGCGTCGACCCCGACGATCTCCAGGGCGGTGGCAAGGCAGCGCTTCGCCTTGTCCGTCTGCGCCGCATCCGGAAAATAGATCTGCACCTGCGACGTCGTCTCCTCGATGTCGTGATACGACGACAGGATGAAGTCGTCCCCGTCGAAGACCTCGAAGACCGGATTGACGTAACGGTCGTCGACCTGCGCGAAAACCTTGACCATAAAACCCTCCCGTGAAAAAAAGAAACTCCGCGACGCCCGGTGGGGACGTAGCGGAGTCAGCGACGCAAGTCGGCCCCTTACTTGGCGGCCTTCTTGGCGACGAGCATCTTGACGACCGTCGGACGCTGAACGAGAACGCGGACGTCCTCGTCACCCATCGCGTCAACCGTGGCCTGGTCCATTCCGAACTTGACGAGACGCGCGCGCTGGGCCTTGTTCTTGCGAGCCTTGCCGGCGGGCGTCTTGCACGGACGAACGTGGGATTCCTTGCGGAGTGTACGACCTGTACCCATGATTACCTTCTTTCTCGAGGATTAGGCCTCGACGATGGTGACGACCTTGCCGTCCTTGATGAATTTCACCTTGCCGTCCTTGAGGGCGAACAGCGTGAAGTCACGACCCTGACCGACATTCTTGCCGGCGTGGATCTTGGTACCACGCTGACGGACGATGATGGAGCCGGCCTTGAGGAGCTGGCCGTCGTACGCCTTGACGCCGAGGTACTGCGGGTTCGAATCGCGACCGTTACGAGCAGATGCAGAAGTAGCCATTTCTCAATACCTCCTTACGCAATCGCCTTGACCGTCGCGACGGTGAGTTCCTGGCGGTGGCCGACGAGACGGCGGTCGCCTTTCCTGCGCTTGGCCTTGAAGTTCAGGACCTTCTTGCCACGCTTGTGACCGTCGATCGTGAGCGTAACCGAAGCGCCTTCAACGTAGGGGGCGCCAACCTTGAGGGTCGTTCCGTCGCTGACGGCGCAAACCGTCGTGAGAACGGTATCCTGACCCGCTTCGACCGAGAGCTTTTCAATCTCGATCTTGTCACCGACCTTGACAAGCGCCTGCTTGCCGCCGGTTTCGAGAACAGCATATGCTTCCATCTTTATCTTTCCTTTTCTTCCGCTTTCCTTGTGGAAATGATGTCTCCACGAAAAGCTGGAGCGAATAGTATACTAAAAACAGCCTCCGTCCGTCAAGGGCGCCTCAGATCGCCATTTCCGACAGAATCTGGCGGGCGGCGGCGACGGGGTCTTCCGCCGCGAGGATCGGACGGCCGACGACGAGGTGGGTCGCGCCGTCGCGGACCGCGTCCGCAGGCGTCGCGACGCGCTTCTGGTCACCGACGGCGGCGCCAGCGGGACGGACGCCCGGGGTGATGAAGAGCGTCCCCTGCTTGAGGGCCTTCGAAAGCGCGCCCACTTCCTTCGGGGAGCAGACGAGGCCGTGCGCGCCGTTCTCGGTCGCGAACTTCGCCATCGCCATCACCTGTTCGGCCGGGGTGCGGCCGACGATGCCCACGTCGGCGAGATCGGTCTGGTCGAGGGAGGTGAGCACGGTGACCGCGAGGATCTTGGGTCCGTTCGGACCGAACTCGTCCGCAGCCGTGCGGGCGGCCTGGATCATCGCCTTGGCGCCCACGGAGTGGATCGTCATGAGATCGACGCCGAGCTTGCCGCCGGAGCGGATCGCACGCTCGACCGTACGGGGAATGTCGTGAAACTTGAGGTCGAGGAAGACCTTCTTGCCGAGGTCCTTGACCGCCTTGACGACGTCCGGACCCTCCGCCGTGAAGAGTTCCATGCCGATCTTGTAGAAACCGACGCCGTCGCCGATCGCCTTGACCTTCGCAACCGCCTCTTCGCGCGTCTGCACGTCGAGGGCAACAATGAGTTCCGCCATGATTCGTTCTCCTTACTTCTCTGAAATGAGGGCGTCGAGGACCGCGTCCAGGGCCGCCGTGTCGGCGGACTCGATCTCGCCCCGGTCCACCAGCGCCGCCGTCTTCGGGTCGATTGGCAGCTCCGCGGTCGCGGCAATGCCGTGGGTCTCTGCCATCTTCTTCGCGCCGTCGCCGCCGAAGATGCGGTGGGTCTTGCCGCAGTCGGGACACGTGAAGCTCGCCATGTTCTCGACGAGGCCCGCGACCGGAATGTCCATCATGCCGGCCATGCGCACGGCCTTCTCGACGATCATCGAGACGAGGTCCTGCGGCGTCGTCACGACAACTGCGGCCGTGACGGGGAGGGACTGGAAGACCGTGAGCGGCATGTCGCCCGTCCCCGGGGGCATGTCGACGAACAGGATGTCGACGTCGCCCCACGCGACGTCCGACCAGAACTGCTTGACGACGCCCGCGATGACGGGTCCGCGCCAGACGACCGGATCCTGCGGATTGTCGATCAGCAGGTTGAGGGACATGAGCGAGATTCCGCACGCGCTCTTCGACGGCAGGATGTTGTTCTCGGCGTCGGCCGAGGCGCGTTCGCGGACGCCGAAGGCGGTCGGGATCGACGGACCCGTGATGTCGGCATCCAGCACGGCGACCTTGAGTCCCCGCTTCGCCGCGCCGACGGCCAGCAGCTCGGTGACGAGGCTCTTCCCCACGCCGCCCTTGCCGCTCATCACCGCGACGACGCGCTTCACATGCGACTTTGCGTTCGCCGCGACCTTGAAATCCTGCTTGTCGCATCCGCCCTTGGACGCGCAGTTCGAACAATCGTGATTACAGCTCATGTCTAACCTTCCAACCCTCTGACTTTCTAATACATCTTCTCATACTCGCCCTTGTTCACGCGCTTGAGGGTGTGGAACCCGGCGCGCTTGGCGCGATAGTGGAGATCGGTCTTCGAATGGCCGAGCCCCGGCGCCTGGATGACGCGGTAGATCGCGGACCCGCAGTCGGGGCAGACGGTCAGCCTGTCGTCCTTGAGCGACTGGGCGATCTCGAAACCGCCGCGGCACCTGGCGCAGCCCTTCTCGCCCTCCTTCGCCTCGTACACGTAGACCGGCATCTCAGGCCTTCTTTCCGACGAGATAGCGGATCGCCTCGCCGTACGACTCGAAGCCGAGTCCGGAGAAGCACGTTTCGGCGACCATGCCGACGTAGGAGACGCGGCGGAAGTCCTCGCGGACCTTCGGCTCGGTGAGGTGCACCTCGACCGTGCGCATCTTGGTGCCCTTGAGCGCATCCAGGACGGCGACGGACGTGTGCGTGTAGGCCGCGGCGTTGAGGACGATCGCGTCGAAGACGCCGCGCGCCTCCTGAATCCAGTCGACGAGCGTGCCCTCGTGATTGGTCTGCCGCACGTCCGCCGTCGCGCCGAGCTCCGCCGCCGTCTTCTCGCAATAGGCGACGAGGTCGGGATAGGTGCGCGAACCGTAGAGCTCGGGCTCGCGGAGGCCGAGCAGGTTGATGTTGGGTCCGTTCAGGACAAGGATCTTCATAGCGTCTCCAGCTTGAGTCCCTCGTGATCGAGGGCGAAATCGTAAAAGCGCGAATAGCGCGAGATGCGTCCGTCGCCCAGCGCCTTGCGGATCGCGGGCACGTCGGCCGCGCGCTTCGCGAGGATGAACATGAAGCCGCCGCCGCCCGCACCCGTGAGGGTCACGGCCTCGACGTGGGGACGGATGGCCGCGATGATCTCCTCGACGCGCTCGTTGGTGCTGCCCGGGTCCAGGAGCTTCTTGTCGCGCCAGTAGCCGTTGACCGCGTCGGCGAAGTGCTTCAGGTCCCCGTTCGCGAGCGCCGCGGCCCCGCGCTCGGCGTCGGCCTTGAGGCTGTCGACGAGGATGCGGGCGAAGTCGTGGGGATTCTCCGCGTAGAACGCGAGCACCTTCCGCAGGATGTTGCGCGCCATGCGCTTCTGTCCCGTGAAGAAAAGGAGTCCGCGCGTCGCGAGGGCCTTGCGGACGGATTCCGTCACGGCGATCGGCTTCACCGTGACGTTCTGGCACGGCCCGGGCTTCGAGGTGAGGAGCTTGATGCCGCCGACGAGTCCGCCGAACTGGTCCTGCCAGCCGCCGCCCGTGCGCATCTCCTGCTCGAGGCGAAGCGTCATCTCGCCGATCTCGGCGGGGTCGTTCCGCCCCAGGAGCGCCGCGATGGTCGCCGCGCCGAGGATGGAGCTCGTCCCCATGCCGCTGCCCTTGGGCAGGTCGGCGGAAATGACGATGTCGAGGCCGCGCGTCCCGTAGACGAAGCCGGTGACGACGAGCGCGGACTTCACGAGCGCGCACCAGTCGGACGGATCGGCGTGATCTGCGATCTCGGCGAACGACCTGAGGATCCGTCGCTTGCCGAGGTCCTTCGAGACGATGCGCACGAACCTGTCCTTGCGCGGACGCACGACGACCTCGATCGGACGCTTGCCGTCCAGCAGCACCGCGGCGTTGAGCACCGTGCCGCCTTCCTCGTTGCAGATGGGCGGCGTGTCGCTCCAGCCGCCCGCGAAGTCGATGCGCACCGGGGCCGTGACGCGGACGCCGGAGGCGAGCGGATCGCGGATCTTCAGGAGTCGCGCGTGGTTGACGGCCTTCATCTTCTCGGCCATGCCGTGCTTCTCCCAGAGTCCGTCCGTCTTGAAATTGTCGTCGAGCCGGTACTTGAGGTCGTACCAGCCGTCCTTGCCGAGCGGGAGGCACGTGAAGCACTCGTCCTTGCCGAGGACGAGCTTCCCGAAGCGGCCCGCGGGGACGTTGGTGACGATGTTGCCGCCCGCGAGCTCAAGGGGACAGTGCACCGCGTTCACGTAGGTCTTCCCGTCCCCGAGCTGTTCGAGAAGTTCGCGCGAGGAGCCGATGTGGAAGAAGTCGCAGGACTTCAGCACGTTCACGTGGAAAGGAGCGAAGCCGTCGAGGAGCATCTTCGGAAACGCCTCGTAGATGTCGCCCGCAATCGGCAGGGACTTCATCTTCTCCGCGGTCGGCCAGTCGATGTAGAGAATGCCGGTGTCGATGAGGAAGCGGCCCTTCTCGACCTTCGGCTTCTGCAAGAAGTCCGTCACCGGCAGGAGCCCCTCGTACCCCGCACCTCGTACCTTCCCCGTCACATAGACGCCGTGGCGCTGCGCCTGGAAGGGTCCGTCGGGATAGGCGACGCCCGTGACGCCGGGCCGGGAGAACTCGGTCGCGTCGCAGTCGAAGGTGAGGAGGACGTCGCCCGAGGTGACGAGAATGCCGCCCGCCTTCGGGAGGGGCAGTTTCGCCATCGACTCGACGATGTGCTCGAACATAGAGCGCCCGTCCCGCATCGGCACGAACGCCTTGCCCATCGCGGCATAGCCGGGCGTGCGGCGCGCGTCGCCGCCGGAGTGGCAGACGAGGACCTTGCCGGAGAGCTTCAGCCGCCTGAGCAGGTTGACCGTCGCCCCGAGGGAGCCGACGCGGCGTCCGCCCGGATCGGAGATGACGAGAACGTTATCGCGCCCCTTGACCTGGGCGCGATAACCTTTGGCCTGCGCGTCGTTCGCGGCGGTGATGACGATGGAGTCGAACATCACTTCGCGTCGAGCCGGGCCTTGATGTCCTTGATCTCCTGCCGGACCTTGGCCATCTGCTTCGGCAGGAGAACGCGGGCGCCGAAGTCCTTCATGGACTCGGCGGGCGCGCCGATGACGTACTTGACGGAGCCGTCGAGGGTCTGCGGAACGCCGGCCTGGGGTCCGACCTGGACCCCGTCGGCGATCTTGATGTGACCCGAGATGCCGGCCTGGGCCCAGATGAGGCAGCCCTTGCCGATCTGCGTCGAGCCCGCGACGCCGGCCTGGGCGATGATGCCCGAGTAGCCCGCGACCTTGACGTTGTGGCCGATCTGCACGAGGTTGTCGATCTTGGTCATCGGACCGATATACGTGCGGCCGATGCGCGCGCGGTCGATCGTCGTGTTGGATCCGATCTCCACGCCGTCGCCGAGCTCGACGATGCCGAGCTGCGGAATCTTCTCGATCTTGATGCCGGTGAGGCCGATCGAGGTCGTGTAGCCGTAACCGTCGCCGCCGATGCGGACGCCGCAGTGGAGGATGACTTTCTTGCCGAGAACGGAGCCCTCGCGAAGCGTCACCTGCGGATAGATGTGGCAGTCGTCGCCGAGCCTGCAGTTCTCGCCGATGAAGACCTGCGCCTCGATGACGCAGTCGTCGCCGATCACGGTGTTCGCCTCGATGACGGTGTAGGGTCCGACATAGACGCGCTTGCCGAGCTTCGCGGTCGGGTCGACGATGGCGGTCGGATGGACGCCGGGCGCGCGCTTCGGCGCAGGCGGGGCGAAGATCTCCGCGGCCTTCATGCAGGCGTCGTTCGGATCCTTCAGACGGATGATCGAGCACGGTGCGCCGTGATCCCAATCCTTCGGCAGGAGGACGGCCGAGGCCTTCGTCTCCTGCACGAGCTTCACGTGCTTCGGATCCTTGCAGAAGCTGAGGTCGCCCGAGCGGGCCTCCTCAAGGCCGGCGCAGGCGACGATGTCGACGTCCTTGCCCTCAAGCGTGCCGCCGAGGGCCTTCGCGAGTTCACTTGCCTTCATCTTCCACCTTGGCTCGCGCCTTCTTGGGATCAACGCCCATATCCTTGAGAATGACGTCCGTCACGTCAAGATCGGCGGAGGAATAGACGGCCGCCGCCGACTCGAGGACGAGATCGTAGCCCTCCTTCTCCGCAAACTTGGCGATACGGGCCTTGATGTCGTCCGCCTGGCTCTTCAGCAGTTTCGCCTCCAGGTCCGCCAGGCGCTTCTGGCTCTGCATGGCGTCGCCGCGGAGCTGCTGCTGCTTGCGCATGGCCTTGCGCTGCAGTTCCTCGATGTCCTTCGTCTTCTTCTGCTTGGCCTCTTCGGACAGCATCGGATTCTGCATATCGGTCGCGAGCTTGCGGCCCTCCTCCACCATCGCGTCAAGCTCGGCCTTGGCGGCGTCGAGCTCCTTCTGGTAGTCGCGCTCGGTCCCGATCAGGACCTTCTTGTTGGACTCGTAGTTCGGATGGTTGCGAACGAGCAGGCCCACGTCGACCGTGGCCACCTTCATCGCACCGAACGTCGTCGCCGCCGCCATCATCAAACCGGCAAACATCACTCTCTTCATCTTTATGACTCCCTTTCTAAACCTTCTCAACCTCCGAAACCTTCCCGACCTCCGAAACCTCAGAAGTCATACCCGATCGAGAAGCTGAACACCTCCTCGTCGGCGTGATCGGGCTTCTCGATCGGCTTCGCGAAGTCGAGGCGGATCGGGAACATCGGAATGTCGATGCGGAGACCGAGGCCGACGGACCACGCGAACGTGTCGCTGAAGTCGAAGTCGAACTCGTCCGCCCCCACCGAGCCGAGGTCGGTGAACGCCGCCAGGCGCAGCATCTTGACGATCGGCACCGTGTATTCGACATTCGCCACGAATAGCGTCTGGCCGCCCCAGGGCATGTAACCGTGTGTCGGCTCGTCGTCCTTCAGGCGACGCGCGAACGGCGAGACATGGCGGTACTCGAGGCCACGGATCGAGCGCGGACCGCCGAGGAACATGCGGTTGTAGATCGGCACTTCGTCGGAGAGCGCGTCGATTGTCTCCGCGCGGAGCGCGAGCATCAGCACGTGGTTGTACTTCGGCACCACGTTGAAGTAGCTGCGGTGATTGAAGCCGAGGCGGTAGTAGGTGTTGTCGCCGCCGCCGAGATCGAAGAAGACCTGCGTACGCGAGCCCGTCTTCGCCAGGCGGTAGCTGTCGCGCGTGTCGCGCGTCCAGAAGGCGCGTCCGACGACCTCGAAGGCGTCGCCGTACTTGTCATCCTCCTCGCGGAGCGAGACCGTCTTGCCGTCGTAGAGCCAGCTGCCGCGCTCGATGTCGTCGAACTCGATGAACTCGGTCGACAGGCGGAAGCCGACGCTGCCGACGGTCACGAACTTCTCCGCCTCGGGATTCCACAGGCTCGCCGGATTCCAGAACTTGGACGGATACGCGAGCGAAGCCGCCGCGCCCGTGCGGATGATGTCGTACTCGTCGTACCAGCGCTGGCGGCGGTAGCCCTCGACCGTGAGCTCGAGCAGGCGGTCGAAGAGATAGGGCTCCGACACGGACGCCTCGTACGTCTGGATGCGCGGACCCGCCTGGACCGAGAGACGGCCCTTCTGGCCGCCGCCGCGGAAGAGCCTGCCCGGCGCAAAGAGGTCGAAGTTTGTCTGCTGGACCTCGGCATAGACGTACACGGAGTCAATCGAGCTCGCGCCGACGCCGGCCATGAACTGGCCCGTGCCCTTCTCGTCCACCTCGTAGACCAGGTCGCGATACTCGGCGCCCTGCTCGTTCTTGCCCCTGCCGGCGTCGCGCAGGTAATAGCGGACGCGGGAGAAGTAGTCGAGCGCCTCCAGCTTGTGCTTGGACTGCTCGGCGCGGTCGGCCAGCATGTTGTCGCCCGGTCCGAGGCGGATCTCGCGACGGATCACCTTGTCCTTCGTGTAGTCGTTGCCCTCGATGAGGACGCGGTTGATGACGACGGGAACGCCTTCCGTCACCACAAACTGCAGGTCGAGGACGGACGAGTCGTCGGCACGCGGCAGCCGGCGGACCTCCACCCGGCTGTCGGCAAGGCCGAGGTCTCCGGAACCGACCGTGACGGAAACGCGGTGCGCGGCTTCCTCCAGGGCCTTCGCGCCGGCAATCGAACCGCGCGCCGGCAGGTCGCTCTTCGCCACGACCTCCTCGACCGAATAGCGCGTCACGCCCGTCACGGACACGTCGCCCACCGTGTAGCGCGGCCCCTCGGTCACGTTGAAGACATAGTCCGTCAGGCCGTCGTCGCCGGTCTCAGCGACGGGAACGGACACCTTCGCGTCAAGATAGCCGAGCTCGGCATAGCGCGCCGCCGCCTTCGCGGCCGCCTGCGCCAGCTCTTCGGCCGTGGACGGGGCGTCCGTCACCCAGCCGATCGGATTCCACCACGGATAGACGCCGATCGCCTCGCGCAGGTCCTTCTCGTCGACGCTCTCCGCGCCGTCGAAGACCCACTTGCCGACCTTCACCTCGGGGCCCTCGTCGACGGTCAGGGTGAGCGTGCACGTGTCGCCGTCGGCCATGACCGTCGGCGTCGGCACCACCTTCGCCATCGGATAGTGCTTCCGACGGTAGAACGCGCGGACCTTGTCCGCCGCGACGGCAAAATCGCCCTCGCCGTACAGGTCGCCGTCCCTCAGACCGGCCTCGCTCGAAATCTTGGAGGCACCGAACGCCGCGTTGCCCTTGACCACCAGCGGACCCTGATAGCGCATCTTGCGGAAGACGCTGAAAGTGACCACCACGCCGTCGGACGTCTCCTCGGCGTCCGCCGTGATGTCCTGGTAGTGGCCGGAATCGCGCAGGGACTTCACGTCACGGGTGACCGTCACCGGATCGTACGTCGTGCCGCGCTTCGTCTGGCAGAGCACCAGAACCGAGCTGGCGTCGCCCCCGAAGCCGTCGAGGACCTTGACCTTGACATCCGACACGGTTGCCGCAGACGCGACCGACCCACAAAGCGCAATCAGTGCAAGAAACTGTTTCATGGTGGAATATTTTACCAAAAATCAGGACTCCTTGGAAACGGCCAGGAAGGCTTTCGCCACCTTGACGAAGGCGTCGCGGTCAAGGGCCTCCTCGACAGTCGACTTGCCGACGCCGGCGGGCATCACGACATGCTCCGTGCCGGTGGCGAGGCGCCAGTCCTCGAGGCCGCGGAGAATGCCCTCCGTCTGCGACAGCAGGTGCTGGCTGTGCGACAGGCCGTCCAGGGCGCCGCAGTCCGCCAGCGTCTTGCAGATGAGCTCCTGGTCGGCTTCCTCCATCAGGCCCTTCTCGACCGCATAGCCGCAGTCCAGGCAGACGGCAAGCGGCACCGCATAGCCGTGCGGCAGCTTGTAGCCGCTCATCGCCTCCAGGCGAAACGCCCCCCAGAGCGCGAAATCGGTCGGACCCTTCTTCGCCCGCGTGGCGAGGCTGTCGCGGATCGCCCCGCCCAGAAGCGCTTCGTCGCGTCCGCGCAGCGCCTCGGCGTTCTTCGCCAGCTTCTTCATGAGCGGCGCGTCCTGGACCGCCGCCTGGCGGACGAGTTCGCCGAGTCCGCCCCGCCACACGCCGTCCAGGACCGTCCGCGCGAACGTCGGATCGACGAGAACCGCCGCCGGACGGCAGGCGAGGCGCAACGCGTCCTTCGCATCCGCCCCGTTCACCGCCACCGTCTCCGACAGCGCGCCGTCCGCCATCGCCGCCACCGTGGTCGGCACGCGGACAAGCCTGACGCCGCCGCGGACCTGCGCCGCCGCGTAGCCCGCGACGTCCAGCAGCGAGCCGCCGCCCAGCACCAGCATCGCGTCTGAGGCGCCCAGCTTCGCCTCCATCGCCGCCGCGACGATGCGCAGGACGCTCTGTAGGTTGTCCGTCTTGATCTTCTCGCCGCCGCCCAGCACGACCGGCGCGCCCGCGAGCTCGATGCCGTGCGTCCGCACATACCTGCCGATCCGCGTACCGAGCCCGTCGGTCCGCTGCACGACGTTCGCGTCCGCCACCAGCATCACCCGCGGCCGGTCCGACCCCGTCGCCTCGCGGAGCGTCTCCGCAACCGTCAGGTTCTCCACGTCAAAGAGATTCTCCGAAATCCGAATCGGGAAGCTGCCCTTCTCCGACCAGCCGATCTCCAGCCCCTCAACCTTGCGCGCCCGTGCCATCTCTCACCTGCTCCCTTCCGTTTTCGTCATCTCCAACAGTTCCTCGGCATGACGGCGCACCACGCTCGTCAGCTTCTCGCCGCCCAGCATCCGGGCGACCTCCTTCACGCGATCCTCGCCCTCGGCGACCTCGATGCGCGTACGGGTCCGCCCGCCCGACACGCCCTTCGAGACGATGAGATGCCGCTCGCCGTAGACCGCGCTCTGCGGCAGGTGCGTGATCGCAATGACCTGACGCCCCTTCGCCACCGCACGCATCTTCTCGCCCACGACCTTGCCGACCTCGCCGCCGATGTTCGCGTCGATCTCATCGAAGACCAGCGTCAGCGCCTGCTGCGCGGCCCCCGCCTTCCCGGCCGTCACGACCTTCACCGCCAGCATCACGCGGGCGATTTCGCCCGAAGAGGCGATGGACGCGAGCGGACGCGCCGTCTCGCCGGGATTCGGCTCGAAGAGGAAGACGACGCGGTCGAGGCCCGTGTGCGTCACCGTCTCGTCCGACGAGACGAGCGAAACGGAGAACTGCGCCTGCAGGAACCCGAGCCCGTGCAGCTCCTCGGAAATCGCCTTCCCGAGCTTCGCCCCCGCCTTCGCCCGCGCCTTCGAAAGCGCATGCCCGCGCGCCAGAACGTCCTTCAGGGCCTCAGCCTCCTCCCGCTCAAGGGCGGCGATCTTCTCGTCCCGCCCTTCCGCCAGCTCGAGCTTCGCCTTCTTCTCGTCTCGGACCGCCATCAGCTCCGCCACGTCCGCGACACGGTACTTGCGCTTCAGGCGGTTCACGACCGTCAGCCGCGCGTCGAGCGCCGACAGGTCCTCCTCGCCGAGATCGATCTTCGCCGCGGCATCGGCAACCGCCCGCGACAGCTCCTCGATGCGCACCGTCAGGTCCTCCGCCTCGCTCGCCCAGGCCTCCGCCGCCGGCAGATGGCGGGCGAGCGCCGCGAACTTCGGACGCAGCGACGCCAGGAGGTCCGCCGCACTGCGGTCCCCGCCGAGCGTCTCCGTGATGCCGTTTGCGAGCTCCACGATCTCCTCCGCATGCGCCGCCGCCGCATGACGCTCCGCAATCGACTCGTCCTCCTCCGAAAGGTCCGCCTCGTCGAGCTCGTTCGCCTGGAAGCGCAGGTAGTCGAGATCCTCGACGCCCGGCCCCTCCCGCAGCGCCGCGAGCGCCTTGCGCACATCCATCAGGCGCGAATAGGCCTCCGCCCAAGGTCGCAGGTCGACGTTGCCGTAGTCGTCCAGCACGTCGCGCTGGTAGTCCTCATCCAACAGTTTCTGGTTCGCCCGCGGACCGTGGATGTCGACAAGACCGTGGCCGAACGCGCGCAGCTCCGTCACCGAGACGGACTCGTCGTCGATCCAGGCCCGGCTACGCCCCTCTTTCGTCACCGTGCGGCGCACCAGGCGCTCGGCGCCTGACGCATCGACAAAGAGCGCCTCGACCTCCGCCTCCGCCGCCCCGTCACGCACGTGCCCGGGATCGGCCCGGCCGCCCAGCACGAGATCGAGAGCGCCCATGAGGACGCTCTTGCCCGCGCCGGTCTCTCCCGTGATGACGGTCAATCCAGCGGAAAACTCCGCCCCGGCCTTCTCGACGATGGCCAGGTTCCTGACTGAAAGCCTCTTAAGCATTTCTCACCACCAGCCCCACAGCAAAAAAATGGAGCGGGCGATGGGAATCGAACCCACGTAAGAAGCTTGGGAAGCTCCTATTCTGCCATTGAATTACGCCCGCGTGTTAAGGAACCGCAATGCGGCCCGTTTGGCGGAGAGAGAGGGATTCGAACCCCCGATACCCTTGCGGGTATGCATGATTT
>CAMEZU010000024.1 GCA_945947925.1 uncultured Verrucomicrobiota bacterium | reverse complement strand
CCGCGTCCGAGGCCGAGGAATCGGTCTTCGGGTTCAACGCCGGAGCCGACCTGCGCATCCGCCAGGAGATCATGCACAACGTGCCGACCCTGCCGGGCGGCGGCATGATCGGGCGTCCGGGCGTGCCGCGCAACAAGACGAAGAACCAGATGCGGTTCCGTCCGCGCGTGTGGGCCGAGCTGACGATGGGCGACAACTGGCGTCTCTACGGACGGCTCAACGACGAGTTCCGCGCGGGCATCGTCCAGCCGACGCACGCGACGACCTGGCCAGGCGAAGTCATTGTGGACAACCTCTATCTCGAGGGCAAGGGGCTCCTCGAGGACACGGCGAGCTGGTTCGACTCGCTCGACCTCTGGGTTGGCCGCCAGGACCTCTACCGTCTCTACGGACTCGACCACATTTTCGTGGACGGCACCACGGGCGACGGATCGCGCTCGACGTATGCCGACATGGTCCGCTTCGCGCTCCACTTCGACGAGGACACGCGCCTCGACGTGTTCGCGCTCCTCAACAAGGACCGCGAGTACATGCGTCTCGGCACCCGCCGCAGCTACTACGGCACGCAGCTGACCGGCTTCGGCGGCAACGAGACGGAGATGGACGACTGGGGCTACGGCGCGATCTTCAGCTCGAAGGTTGACTTCCTCGACTACCAGCTCTTCGGCATCCAGAAGAACACGGCGAGCTTCCACCGCAAGGGCGTGAAGCATCCGCGCCGTCAGGTCAATCTCTTCGGCACGAAGCTCGTTCCGCACTGGACGCCGAACTTCTCCACGCCGCTCGAGGCGATGGTGCAGGTCGGCGAGAACGGAGCGGACCAAGAGCTCTGCGCGTGGGCGGGCTATGCCGGCTTCGCGTGGAAGCAGAACGATTCCGAGGGCTGGAAGCCGTTCGTGAACGGCGGACTCCTCGCGCTGAGCGGCGACCGCGACGCGGCGACCCAGGACGGCGGACGCCGGGCGTGGGATCCGATGTGGTACCGCGGCGTCGACGATTCCGAGATGATGCTCTACGGATCGACCTACGGCGTCGGCTGGTGGTCCAACATGTACAACCTGAAGGTGACGACGGGCGTCGAGTTCGAGAAGGGCCACGCGGTCCAGCTCATGGCGGGTCCGATGTTCGCCCAGCAGAAGGACGGCCTCGGCGGCGGTGACGGACAGTACAAGGGCTTCCTCACCCAGGCCCGCTACGACTTCCCGCTCTGGTCCGGCGACAAGGGCACGGGCCTCGAACGCTTCAAGGTCTTCGGCCACGTCCTCCTCGAGTGGTTCAATCCGGGCGACTACTTCGATACGGACAAGCCCGCGTACTTCGTGAGATGGCAGATCGACTTCAAGTTCTAAGCGGCCTTTACGACGCTTATGTCGACACCTATCGGGGGCAGAACGGCGTCCTGCCTCCGATGATGCAGTTGAAGCTCGTCCACACGCGGAAGGTTGTCGAGGCGGCCTGCGCGATCGCGAAGGGCGAGGGCTTTGACGCCCCCACGGCGCGCGCCTGCGAGGCTGCGGCGCTGTTGCACGACACGGGGCGCTACGAGCAGCTCAGGGTCTACAACACGTTCCGCGACTCCGACTCGGTCGATCACGCCGTCTTCTCCCACGACATCGTGAAGGAGAAGGGCTGGCTCGACGGCTGGGAGGACAAGGATGCGATCCTGGCGGCGGTCCTTTACCACAACCGCCGCGAAATCCCGGAGGGACTCGATCCGCTGACCCTGGCCTGTTCGAGGACGGTGCGCGATGCGGACAAGCTCGACATTTTCCGCGTCCTCGAGGATCAGATCGCGACGACAGACTGGCGTCACGACGCGAAGGCGTTCTGGAACCTCCCGACCACGGCGGCGCCGAATCCGGTCGTCGCCGAGGCGATCCGCGAAGGGCGTCCCGTCGACTACCAGAACATCAAGTCCCTCGCCGACTTCGTCCTCATCCAGGTCGGCTGGATGGTTTCGGGACTCGAATACGCGACCTCCCGCCGCCTCTGCGCCGCGCGCGGACACCTCGCCTACCGCCGCCATTTCCTCCATCAGCTGACGGACGCCCCGGTCGTGGACGAACTCTGCGACCTCGCGGAGAAGGCGCTCGGCTGATTTCACGGGCTTAAATCTGGCTTACGTTGTCGGACGATCCAGAGTTTTGGGACCCCTTGCGCATTGCGGCGGATTAGGGTATAATGGCGGCTTGATTCCAGAAAGGGCATGAGAATGGCTAACATTGACAGCGCATGGCTCAAGGACCATGCGGAGCGGGTTCGGAAGGCGGACTACATCGACCCGGCGCTTTACCGCAAGTTCGGCGTCAAGCGCGGCTTGCGCAACGACGATGGTACGGGCGTCCTGGTCGGGCTGACCACGATCGGCAACGTCCACGGCTACGTCGTGAACGAGGGCGAGAAGCAGGCGGTTCCCGGCGAGCTCTACTATCGTGGAATCAGCGTCAAGGACCTCGTCGCGGCGGACCGCAAGGAGCACCGCTACGGCTACGAGGAGGCCGCCTACCTCCTGATGTTCGGCCAGCTGCCGACGGCGAAGCAGCTGGTGGACTGGAAGGACAAGCTCGGCGCGTACCGCAAGCTGTCGGACGGTTTCAAGGAGAACGCGATCCTGCGTCATCCGTCGGTGGACATCATGAACGGCATCGCGCGCGCCATTCTCTTCGCGATGGCGTTCGAGGACAAGCCCGAGCACGAGGCGGTGAACGATCTGTCGATCGAGAAGTGCCTGGAGCGCTCGATCGCGCTGATCAGCGCCATGCCGACGATCGCGGCCTACTGCTACCAGGCGAAGGCCCACTATCATCTCGGCGGGTCGCTGATGATCCGCAATCCCGACCCGAAGAAGTCGAGCGCGGAGAACTTCCTGTCGCTGATTCGCGAGGACGGCCGCTACACGAAGCTCGAGGCCGAGACGCTTGACCTCGCGCTCATCCTTCACGCGGAGCACGGCGGCGGCAACAACTCGTCGTTCGTCACCCACGTCGTCACCAGCGCGCACACCGACATCTACTCGTCGATGGCGGCCTCGGTGCTGTCGCTCAAGGGCTCGCGCCACGGCGGCGCCAACCTGCGCGTCATGCGCCAGATGGACGAGATCAAGGCGAACGTCAAGGACTGGCGGGACGACAAGCAGGTCATCGCGTATCTCGAGAAGATCGCCGACAAGCAGGCGGGCGATGCGACGGGCCTCATCTACGGCCTCGGGCACGCGGTGTACACGGTGTCCGATCCGCGCGCGCAGCTCCTGAAGCAGAAGGCGCGCGAGCTGGCGAAGGCGAAGGGACTTCAGGACGAGATGAGGCTGTTCGAGCTCGTCGAGAAGGCGGGGCCGGCGATCATCCAGGCGCACCATCCGCGGGCCGAGAACGTCTGTGCGAACGTCGACCTCTATTCCGGCTTCGTGTACGAGACGCTCGGCATCCCGCGCGACCTCTACACGCCGCTCTTCGCGGTCGCCCGCTGCGTCAGCTGGTGCGCGCACCGCATGGAGGAACTCATCAACCAGGGGCCGATCATCCGTCCCGCGTACAAGCCGCTGTACCATCCGCGCGAATACGTGGCGCTGAAGGACCGCAAGTGAGCGTCGGCCGGAAGGTTGTCCGTGTGCTATAATACACGGTCATGGCAGGAGGGATTACAGAGTCGGTCATCGAGGAAATCAAGGCCCGCGTCGATCTGGCGGAGCTGATTTCCTCGTACGGCGTGCAGGTCCGCCATGCGGGGACGAGCCTGAAGGCCTGCTGTCCCTTCCATCACGAGAAGACGCCCTCGTTCAACATCAACCAGAACAAGGGTTTCTATCATTGCTTCGGCTGCGGCGAGTCCGGCGACGCGATCAAGTTCGTCATGAAGATGGACGGCCTGAGCTTTCCCGAGGCGGCGAAGAAGCTGGCCGCGCAATGCGGCGTCACGATTGCGGAGAAGGCCGATCCCGAGGCGGGGCGGCGCAAGCGCCTCTATGCGCTGATGGCCGAGCTGGCGCAGTTCTACCACCGCTGCCTCCTGAAGATGAAGGAGGCGCAGCTCGCCCGCGACTACCTCGCCGGCCGGGCGCTGGACGGGAAGGTCCAGGAGGACTTCGTCATCGGCTATGCGCCGAACGGCGTCGGGCCGATGCTCAAGTGGGCCGAAAAGTACGGCTACATGCCGGAGGAGCTCGAGGCGGCGGGCGTGATCAAGGGGCCGTCGCGTCCGGGCGACCTCGGCTACCACCGCTTCGGCGGGCGGCTCATGTTCACGGTCAAGGACAAGCAAGGGCGGGTGGTGGCGTTCTCGGGACGCCAGCTGGTGGAGAAGAAGAACTCCGGCAAGTACGTCAACTCGCCCGAGACGGCGATCTTCAAGAAGTCCAACGTCCTCTTCGGCTTCGACCGTGCCGCCGGCAACATCGCGCGCGCGCCGCACCGCGAGGTGATCTGCTGCGAGGGGCAGATCGACACGATCCGCCTGCACGTCAACGGCTTCAATACGGCGGTGGCCTCGCAGGGGACGGCCTTTACCGAAGAGCACGCGAAGATGATCCGCCGCGTCGCGGACGCGGCGGTCCTGATGTACGACGACGACGCGGCGGGGCACAAGGCGACGATCAAGGTCGCGGGAATGCTGCTCGCGATGGAGATGCCGGTGCGCGTCGTGAGCCTGCCGGACGGCGATGATCCCGACTCTTACCTGCGCCGGCACTCCGCCGCCGACCTCCAGTCTCTCATCGACCGAGCCGAGTCAATCGTCAGCTTCCAGTGTCGTGTCGAACGGGCGAAGGAGGAGAATCCGACGTCGATCGACGCGGTGACGCGCGTCTCGCGCGCGGTGCTGGCGACGCTGGCGGCCTGTCCGTCGGCGATTCTCCGCGCAAGCCTGACGGACGAGGCCGCGAGGCTGCTGGGGCTCCCGGTCGCCGCCCTGACGGAGGAGCTTGCTCGGGCGAAGGCGTCGTCCGCCGCGGCGCCGCATCCGAAGCCGGCGCCGGCGCCGCGTCCGGCGGAAGAGGCGTTCGACGCGTACGAGGAGGACTTCGGAGGGGACGTGCCGTTCGAGCCGGCGGACGACGGGGACGCCCCGGCGCCCGAGCCGCCGGTCCAGGCGGTGCCGCCGCCGGAGCGCGAGTTCGCCCTGATGGCCTTCCTGATGGCGAACGAGTACGACCGGACGCTTGACGGCATGGTGGGGGACTACCTGCCGGCGGACGTGTTCGCGCATGACTTCACGCGCGGATTCGTCGCGACGTGGCGGGACGAGGCGGCGCGAGGCGAGGACCTCTTCGCGGCCTATGCGGACGGCCTGTCGGGCGCCGCACGCGGCTGGTTCGACAGGCTCCTGCTGGAGGCGGAGCGGACGCAGGCCAGCTGCCTGAGCGCGACGGACATTCTGCAGGACTTCGTGCGCGCGCTCTGGTGCGACTGCCTCCGACGGGTGCGCGGGGGGCTGCCCTCCGGCGACCCCGCGGCGGAGGCCAGGAGAATGCGGCTTTCAATGGACCTCAAGCAGCTCCAGCAGGCCCGCTGGAACACGGTCAAGCAGATGGTCCGGGACATTTTGGCAAGAAAGGAGATCGGTTGAATATGGACCTAAAGGAAGCATCGAACAGGATCGCCGCGCAGAAGGAACTTGTGGCGAACATCCGCGAGGAAGTCGGACGCGTGATCGTCGGGCAGGAGAAGCTCATCGACCGGCTGATTCTGGCGCTGGTGACGAACGGGCACATTCTGCTTGAAGGCGTGCCGGGACTTGCGAAGACGCTGTCGTGCAACACGCTCGCGACGGCGCTCGGCCTTGACTTCAAGCGCATCTCCTTTACGCCGGACCTGCTGCCGGCCGATGTCGTGGGCACGCTCGTCTACTCGCCCAAGACCGGCGAGTTCACGCCCAAGAAGGGGCCGGTCTTCACGAACCTTTTGCTTGCGGACGAGATCAACCGCGCGCCCGCGAAGGTGCAGTCGGCGCTTCTCGAGGCGATGCAAGAGCGCCAGGTGACGATCGGCGACGAGACCTACCGCCTGCCGGAGCCGTTCCTGGTCCTCGCGACGCAGAACCCGATCGAGCAGGAGGGCACGTATCCGCTGCCCGAGGCGCAGGTCGACCGCTTCATGTTCAAGTGCCTCGTCGAGCCGCCGACGAAGACGGACGAGCGCCGCATCATGCAGCGCTTCGCGGAGAGCGCGGAGCGTCCCGTCGCGAAGACCGTGTGCACGCCCGAGGCGATCGCGTCCCTGCGCGCGTCCCTTAACGACGTCTATTGCGACGAGAAGGTCGGCGACTACATTCTCGAGATCGTCTTCAAGACGCGCGAGGCGAGCGAGTTCATCCAGTGCGGCGCCTCGCCGCGCGCGACCCTGGCGCTCAACCTGTCGGCCCGCGGCTGCGCGCTCCTCCACGGACGGCCCTACGCGACGCCGCAGGACGTCAAGGAAGTCGTCCATGACGTCCTCCGCCACCGCATTCTCCTCACCTACGAGGCCGAGGCGGAGAACATGACGAGCGACATGATCATCGACAAGATTCTGAACGAGGTCCCGGTTCCGTAATGGCGATCGACATCAGAGACCTGATGGCCAAGGTGGGGAAGATCCGCATCCTCACCGACCGCCTGATGGACGACCAGCTTGCGGGCGACTACCACTCGTCCTTCAAGGGCCAGGGCGTCGAGTTCGACGAGGTGCGGCCCTACGCGGTCGGCGACGACGTGCGCTCGATCGACTGGAACGTCACGGCCCGCACGGGCGTGCCCTACATCAAGCGCTACAGCGAGGAACGCGAACTGACGGTCCTCTTTCTCGTCGACGTCTCCGGTTCGCAGAGCTACGGCAGCCGCGGACGCACGAAGGCCGACCTGTCGGCCGAGGTGTCGGCGCTTCTGGCGCTGACGGCGATTCGCAACCAGGACAAGGTCGGACTGGTCCTCTTCTCCGACCGCATCGTGAAGTACATTCCGCCGCGGCGCGGACGCAACCCGGTGATGCGCCTGGCGCGCGAGGTGCTGGCGGCGTCCGAAGGCGCCGAAGGCGGCACCGACCTCGCGGAGGCGCTGCGGTTCCTGAACGGCGTTCAGAAGCGGCGGGCGGTCGTGTTCGTCGTGTCCGACTTCCTCAACGTCGTCCGTGCCGGCGACGACGGCGAGATCCGCCGCCTGCTGCAGACGGCGGCGCGGCGGCACGACGTGATCTGCGTGCCGGTCTCCGATCCGGCCGAGTCGGAACTGCCGAAGGCAGGCCTCGTGGAGCTCGAGGATCCCGAGTCCGGCGAGCTGCTGCTGGTGGACACGTCGTGCGAGGCCGTGCGGAAGGCGTTCGCCGGGCAGGCGGCGGCCGAGCGCGAGGCGCTGGAGCGGTTCTTCGTCCGCTCCCGGATCGAGACGGTCCCGCTGGCGACGGACCGTCCCTATGTCGACGCGATACGGGCCCTGTTCCGCCGGCGGGCGAGAAAGAGGTGAGACGATGACCTGCGGAATCCTGCTTCTGGCGACTGCCCTGAACGTCCGCGACTGCGGCGTCGACTTCTCGGTCGAGTTCGATCCCGAGCGGGTCGACCCCGGGCGCAACATGAACGTGACGCTGACGGCGCGCGCGGCGTCGGGCACCGAGGTCCGGATGCCCGACCTTGGCCCGCGCCTGCGCGGCTTCTCCGATTCGGAGAGCGTTGAAGAGGAACCTGTGACTGGGCGAGACGGACAGGTGACGCGCACCGCGCTCTGGAAGCTCGTGCCCGAGCCGTGCGCGCCGGCCTACAGGATCGCGCCGTTCGTCGTCGAGACGGTCCGCAACGGCGCCGCGGCGGCGTTCGTTGTCGGCCCCGTCCGCTTCGGCGAGCCCGAGGCCCGTCCCCCGGCCGAGGGAGCGATGGAAATCGCCGACCCCGTGCCGGACCGTCCGCCGTTCTCGTGGCGGAAGTTTTTCGCGTGGTGCCTGTGGACGCTTGCCGCGCTGCCCGTGCTTGCCGGCATCGGCTTTCTCCTGTTCCGCCTCGGAAGGCGGATGCACGAGCGCACACTGCGTCCGCTCGAGCGCGCCTGGGCCGAGCTTTCCCGTCTCCTCGCGCGGAAGCTTCCCGAGAAGGGCCGGTACAAGGACTTCTACGTCGAGCTGACCCAGCTCGTGCGCCGCTACGTGCAGCGCCAGCACGGCGTGCGCGCCCCGCACCTCACCACCGAGGAGTTCTTCGAGCTGACGCGTCAGGCGGAGTCGTTTCCTCCGGCCACGCTCGAACCGCTGATGGACTTCCTGCGCAAGGCCGACCTCGTCAAGTTCGCCGGCGTCGCGGCGACGGCCGAGACGGCGGCCGAGGCGACGGAAAGCGCCCGGTCCTACATCGCCCGGGACGACGAGATCGTCCGTGCCCGGCAAAACCCGAAACATCACGCGAGATGAAATTCGCCCATCCACTTTTCCTGGCCGTCCTGCTACCGCTCGTTGCGCTTGCGGCCTGGCGCCTGCTGCGCGTCGGCCGGCGCGCCGGCATCCGCTTTTCCGCCGTCTGCCGGCTGCCCGCGCGGACGTCCGGCTGGCGCGCCTACGCGACGCTCGTGTCGCCGTTTGTGCTGCTGGCGGGACTCGTCCTGCTGGCCGTGGCGGCCGCGCGTCCGCAGACGCCGCTCGACGGCGAGTCGGCCGACCGCAAGGGGTCGCGCAACGTCGAGGCCATCTCCATCGTCATGGTCGTCGACGTCTCCGGCTCGATGGAGATCCTCGACCTCGCCCATCCCGCGACGCTGGCGAAGGTCAGAAACTGGTACCGCGAGCGCCGGCGCTTCTTCCCGGGGTCGCGGAGCGACGAGGCGGCGCTCGACGCGCTGAACGCCGAGACCCGTCTCGCGCAGGTGCGGAAGCTGTTCGCGGAGTTCGTCGCCAAGCGTCCCGACGACTTCATCGGACTCGTCACCTTCGGGACCTACGCCGACACGCGCTGTCCGCTGACGACCGACCACCGGTCGCTGAACGCGGCCCTCGAGGCGGTGGACATCCCGCGCGGAGAAGGCGAGGCGATGACCGCGATCGGCGACGGCCTGGGCATGGCGCTTGCGCGTCTCGAGAAGGCGACGACGGAGTCCAAGGTCATCATCCTGCTCTCCGACGGCGTGCATAACGTCAGGACCTCCGCCGCCCCGAAGGAGATGGCCGACATCGCGCGGAACCGCGGCGTGAAGATCTACACGATCGGCGTCGGCACGCGCGCTCACTTCATGCCCGTCGTGGGCGAGACCCGGAGCGGCGTCAGGCTCATCACGGACGCGGACGCGATTTTCGACGAAAGCGAACTGAAGGGCCTCGCCGACATCACGAACGGCCGCTACTGGGGCGTCAACGACCGGCACGGCCTTGCGGACGCGCTTGCCGAGATCGACTCGCTCGAGAAGACCGAGATTTCCGAGGAGACGGTCGAGCGCATCGTCTGGAAGGAGCGGGGCTTCGGGTTCCTGTGGTGCGGCCTCGCGCTGACGCCGGGCGCCGTCACGCCCTCCCTCGTCGCCTCGCACCGTATGGCAGGATCGGCCTAGATGTGATAAAATATACCGAATCAGTTAAGGAATTGCTAAAATGAAGAATCTGACCGCTGACGAACTGCGCAACCTCTATCTCTCCTTTTTCGAATCGAAGGGCCACAAGATCATTCCCGGCGCCTCGGTGATTCCCGAGAACGATCCGACCGTCCTCTTCACCACGGCGGGCATGCATCCGCTGGTGCCGTACCTGATGGGCGCGATGGAGCATCCGGCCGGGACGCGTCTCACCGACGTCCAGAAGTGCGTGCGCACGGGCGACATCGACGAGGTCGGCGACGCGGCGCACCTCACGTTCTTCGAGATGCTCGGCAACTGGTCGCTCAACGACTACTTCAAGCGCGAGGCGATCAGCTGGTCCTTCGAGTTCCTGACGACGAAGCTCGGCTTCAAGCCCGAGCAGCTCAACGTCACGGTCTTCCGCGGCGAGGGCAAGGAAGGCGAAGAGGGCTACATTCCGGCCGACGAGGAGGCCGTCGAAATCTGGAAGTCGCTCGGACTTCCCGACGAGCGCATCTTCCGCCTGCCGCGCGAGGACAACTGGTGGGGCCCCGCCGGTACGACGGGTCCGTGCGGTCCCGACACCGAGATGTTCATCGACACGGGCAAGGAGAAGTGCGGCCCCGAGTGCCGTCCCGGCTGCCACTGCGGCAAGTACATCGAGATCTGGAACGACGTCTTCATGCAGTACAACAAGAACGAGGAAGGCAAGTTCCTCCCGCTCGGCCGCCACAACGTCGACACGGGCATGGGCGTCGAGCGCACGATCTGCATGATGAGCGGCGCGCCGACGGTCTATGACACCGAGATCTTCGCGCCGATCATGAAGGCGATCGACGAGATGTCGAACGTGCCTGCGGGCATGAATCCGGCGGACGTCCTCAAGGCGCGCCGCGTCATCGCGGACCACATGCGCACGGCGACCTTCATCCTCTGCGATCCGAAGGGCGGCGTCAAGCCGGGCAACGTGGGCGCGAACTACGTCCTGCGCCGCCTCATCCGCCGTGCGGTGCGCTTCGCGCGCCAGCTCGGCATCGCCGAGGGCTTCACGGTGAAGATGGCCGAGGTCGTCTGCGAGAAGTACAAGCACGTCTATCCCGAGCTTGCGGAGAACCTCGAGACCTGCCGCAACGACCTTGCGCAGGAGGAGAAGCGCTTCAACGCGACGCTCGACAAGGGCGAGGCGATGTACAACAAGGTCGCCGAGCAGCTCAAGGCCCACGGCCAGAGCCAGATTTCCGGCAAGACCGCGTTCAAGCTCTACGACACGTTCGGCTTCCCGATCGAGCTCACGCTCGAGATGGCGGCGAAGGACGGTCTCACGGTCGACAAGGCCGGCTTCGACGAGGCGAACCTCAAGCACCAGGAGCTCTCCCGCACGACGTCCGCCGGCAGCTTCAAGGCGGGCCTTCAGGACAACTCCGAGGTGGTCACGCGCATGCACACGGCGACGCACCTCCTGCATGCGGCGCTCCATCAGGTGCTCGGTCCGACGGCGAACCAGAAGGGCTCCAACATCACGGCGGAGCGCCTGCGCTTTGACTTCGCGTGGCCGCAGAAGTTGACAGACGAGCAGAAGGCCGCCGTCGAGAAGCTCGTGAACGAGTGGATTGAGCAGGGCATCGAGGTCACCAAGAAGATGACCACGGTCGAGGAGGCGAAGGCCGAGGGCGCGATGGCGCTTTTCGGCGCGAAGTACGGCGACCAGGTGTCGCTCTACTCGATCGGCGACGTCTCGAAGGAGATCTGCTGCGGACCTCACGTCCAGAACACGAAGGAGCTCGGCAGCTTCAAGATCAAGAAGGAAGAGGCCTCCTCCGCCGGTGTCCGCCGCATCAAGGCGGTGATCGGCAACATGTGATGAAATTCGTCATCACAGCGGGACCGACGCGGGAGTTCATCGACCCCGTTCGGTTCCTCTCCAATCCGTCGACCGGGAAGATGGGCTTCGCCCTCGCCCGGGCGGCGGCCCGCCGGGGCCACGCGGTCACGCTGATCGCGGGCCCCGTCGCGTTGAAGACGCCGAAGGGCGTCGCGCGCGTCGACGTCGTTTCCGCACGCGACATGCTCGCGGCCGTCGAGGCGGCACTGGGGGGGCGGGAACCCGAAGGCGGGGTCCCCTCCGTCGGCGGGGCCGCCCGCGGCCCCGCATCCGGCGACACGGTCTTCGTGTCCACGGCGGCGGTCGCGGACTGGCGTCCGGCCGACTGCGCGACGTCGAAGCTCAAGAAGCGCCAGATGACGGGCGTCCTGAAGCTCGTGCGCAATCCCGACATCCTCAGGACGGTCAGCGGCGTCCGCAAGGTCGGCTTCGCTGCGGAGACGGACGACGTCCTTGCCGAGGCGGCGCGGAAATGCCGCGAGAAGCAGCTCGAGATGATCGTCGCGAACGACGTCGGCGAGAAGGGGTGCGGATTCGGGACGGACACGAACCGGGTCGCCTTCGTGCGGCCGGACGGGTCCGTTGAGCGGCTCCCGCTCATGAGCAAGCTGGCGGTCGCCGAACGGATCGTCCGCGCGATCGAGAAGGGTCCGTGCGCATGAAGCTGATGATTTTGAACGGCTGGGCGGCGAGTCCGCACGCCTGGGACCTCTGCTGCTGCGCGGTCGGTCCGGACGTGCGTATCTTCTCCTACCTGGAGCAGCTCGACCTGCAGCCCGAGAAGGCGCTGGAGGCGGCGAAGGAACCGGTCGTGGTGATGGGCTGGTCGATGGGCGGCAGCGGGGCGCTGCGGCTCGCGTGCCGGTATCCGAAGAAGATCCGGGGACTCGTCCTTCTCGCCGCGACGCCGCGGATGATGGCGGCGAACAACTGGGCGGGGATGAGCGAGCGGCGGATCAAGGCCTTCGAGGGCGCGGTCAAGATCACCCACGGGGAGTCCTTCTTCGAGCTGCCGCCCGGCAAGCCCAATCCCTACAGGACCGATACGGACGAGAACCTGGCGCGCGGCATCGTCTACCTGCGCGAGACGGACCTCCGCCTCGAGCTCATCGACCTCCTGGCGTCGGGCAAGGCGACCTTCCCCGTGAAGGTCTTCCAGAGCGAGCGCGACGGCATCGTCCGTCCCGAAAACGCAACCTTTCTGGAGGCGGTCTTCCCGCAGGCCGAGGTGACGATGGTCCCCGGCTCCGAGCACGCCCTTCCCGTCGAGATCCCCGAGGAGATCGACGCGGCGGTGGCGGAACTGCTGGGGTGAACGCAAGGCGCCTAATTTGCTATAATATAATGACCTTTTTTCAACCAAGGAGAGAATTATGTCTTTGAACATCGTGACCGAGATCGACAACCGCGTGGCCGTGAAGCACGTCCTCATGAGCGTGAGCGACAAGACGGGCCTCGAGACCTTCGTGCCGGCGCTCGTGAAGGCGTGCCCGGGCGTCAAGATCTACTCGACGGGCGGCACCTACACGAAGGTGAAGGAGATCCTCGGGGACAAGGCGGAGGGGACGCTCGTCGCAGTCTCGGACTATACGGGCCAGCCGGAGATGCAGGGCGGTCTCGTGAAGACGCTTGACTTCAAGATCTACCTCGGCATCCTGAGCGAGACGTACAACGACGCGCACCAGGCGGACATCAAGCGCCTTGACGCGGTCGCGCTCGACATGGTCGTCGTCAACCTCTATCCCTTCAAGCAGACGGTCGCCAAGGAAGGTGTCACGCCCGAGATGGCCCGCACGAACATCGACATCGGCGGCCCGTGCATGGTCCGCGCCTCGGCGAAGAACTACCTCCGCGTCGCGTCCGTCACCGATCCGCTCGACTACCCGAACCTCATCCAGGAGCTCGAGTCCCACCAGGGCACGCTCGGCCTCGACACGCGCTTCAAGCTGATGAAGAAGTCCTTCACGCACACGGCCGAGTACGACACGGCCATCTCGAACTTCTTCACCACGCGCACGTGGGACGAGGTCAACGCGACCTACAACCAGCACTGAGACCCGTCACGGAGGTTCCGCGATGCTTTTCGAAGCCTTTAGGCGTCACCGCGCGGAGCGCGCGGAGTCCCCGGCGTTCCTCATCACGTCCGGCGACCGATACCTGTCCGTCAGCTGGAAGCAGTTCACGGACGACATCGCCGCCATCTGCTGGCTCATCGAGAAGCATTCCCCCGGGGCGAAGATCGCCATTCTCGGCGAGAACTCATACGAGTGGATGGTCGTGCACGCGGCGTGCCTCTTCTCGGGCGCGACCGTGGTGCCGCTGGACGTGAACCTCAATGTGGACGACATCGCCAGGCGCCTGAAGTTCGCGGGCGTGGAGATCCTGATCCATTCCGCCCTCTACCAGGAGAAGGCCGGCGACGCCGCCGAGCGCCTGCCCGGCCTCGTGACGGGCGGCTTCGGGTCCCGCAAGACGGACTTCTTCATCGCGGCGGCCACGACGGCGCTCCGGATGCTCTCGACGAGCGTCTGGGACCGTCTGTCCGTCGACTGCGAGCGGACGGCCACGATGGTCTTCACGAGCGGCACGACGTCCGAGCCGCGCGGCGTGGAGCTGCCGATCAAGGCGATCGAGACGTTCGTTCGGTCCTCCGAGATCTCCGTTCCGATGAACGTCGGCGACTGTTCGCTGATGCTCCTTCCGCTCCATCACATCTACGGCATCTGCGCGACCTACGCGATGCTCGTGCGCGGCGTGGCGCTCGGGGTCTGCCCCGACTTCCGCCGCATCTACGACGCCTTCGAGCGCTTCCGCGCGAACTTCGCGTTCCTCGTGCCGGCGCTCGCGGACATCCTGGCGGCGAAGATCGAGCAGCGCGGCAAGAGCGCCGAGGAGGCGCTCGGCCAGCCGATTTCCTGGATTGTCACCGGCGGCGCGCCGCTTGCTCGCCGCACCTACGAGCGCCTCACCGCGCTCGGCGTGAAGACGATGTGCGCCTACGGTCTCACGGAGACGTGCGCCTGCTATTCGATGTCCAACGCCGACGATGCGCCGCATCCGTGCAGTGCGGGCAAGGTCTCGCAGCTTCCCGAGGTCGAGACGAAAGTCTCGGCGGAGGGCGAGCTCCTCATTCGCGGACCGAACGTGATGAAGGGCTACTACAAGATGCCCGAGCGCACCGCGAAGGCGATCGACCCGGAGGGCTGGTTCCACACCGGCGACCGCGGCACGATCGATGCGGACGGCTACGTCTGGGTGACGGGCCGCGCCTCGCGCACGATCGTCCTCTCGTCCGGCAAGAAGATTGCGCCGGAGGAGCTCGAGGACAAGCTTCTTTCGCTCCCGGGCGTCCTCGAGGCTCTCGTGAGCGGCGAAGGCGAGACGCGTGACGTCAAGGCCGAGATCTACGCCTCGATTCCCGAAGAACGCGTCCGCGAGGCCGTCTCCGCCCTCAATCGCACGCTCCCCGTCTACCAGCGCATCAAGACCGTCGTCGTCCGCACCGAGCCCTTCCCCCGCACCTCCTCCGGCAAGATCAAGTTGGGCTGAGCCCGCGCCAGGCCCGTCCAACGTATCAAAAGA